>NZ_JAKRGI010000005.1:0-236562 GCF_022347625.1 Vibrio sp. Of14-4
ATCATCGCTGCCAACACCCCGAGATTGAAGCTCATGCGCTAACGCATTGGCTCGCTTATCCAACTCTCGATAGCTTAATGTGTCCCCATCAAACGTGGCCGCAGGCGCATCGGGTGTCAGCAAGGCTTGTGCTTCAAACAAGTCTGCAACTGACTTACCTCTTGGGTAATCTTGCTTGGTCTGGTTGTGCGCATAAAGCTCTGTCTCACGTGTATTTGAGTCAACCAATGGTACCGAGAACGCGCAGCGCTCTGGGTTTTCGGTCATGGCTTCGAGTAATAGCGTAAAACTGTTTGCCAAGTTCTCAATGCTGGCACGGTTAAACAGATCTGTGCTGTATTCCCAATGACAGTTGAAGCCTCCATCTTCGTCGACTAACAGATTTAAGCTGATGTCAAACTTGGCTGTATGGCTAGTCGTTTGGTTTTCTGTGAGGGTTAAGCCACCAAATACCTCACGCGAGCTGAGCCCTTGAGTATCAACATTGAGTAATATTTGGAATAAAGGATGGTGTCCCATATCTCGACTTGGGTTAAGCAAATCAACGATTTGCTCAAACGGTAATGACTGATGTTCATATGCCGCGAGAGCCGTTTCTCTTGAACGCTCAATGACTTCACTAAAGCTCGGATCACCAGACAAATCGGTACGTATGACCAAGCTGTTAACAAACAAGCCAACCACATTTTGTAGCTCAAGTTGTTCACGGTTCGCCACTGGCGTACCGATTACTATGTCCGTTTCACCACTATAGCGGCTTAACAATAAACTGAATGCGGCTTGCACTCCCATAAAGATACTGGCACCGCTATTTTGACATAGTTGCTTAAACTGACGACTCAGCTCAGCAGATAACTCATGACTGTATAAATCGCCTTGATAACTCTGCTCAATGGGTCTCTTTCTATCAAGAGGTACTGAGTGAACGTCAGGCAAATCTTGCAATTGGGTGCGCCAATAGCTGGTTTGTCTTTCCAGCTCTTCACCCTGCAACTGACTGTGTTGCCAAACAGTATAGTCGACATATTGTATGGTGAGAGGTGCAAGCTGTGGTGACTCATTGCGAGATAAAGCATCATAAATTGCAGTAAGTTCTCTCATGAGAAGTTCTGAAGACCAACCATCAGAGGCAATGTGATGCTGTGTTATCATCAAGGTCCAGTCATCTTCAGATAGTTTTACTAATTGAGCACGCAGCATAAGATCATTTTCCAGATCAAATACTCGTTCAGACTCTAGCTTAACCATCGTATTGAGCTTGGGATTCTGCTCAGTTGCAGGCAACATTGATAAGTCTGTTATAGGCAAAATGAAGTCTGTCGGTAGCGGTAAAATATGTTGGCAAAGCTGCTCATCATAGCTACGAACACAAGTACGAAGTGCTTCATGACGTTCAATGAGGTGCTGGAGTGACTGACGTATCAGTTCAGGGTCGACTAAGCCCTGTAATGCATATACTCCTGCCATATTATAGGTATGTCCACTTTCCAGCTGCTGCATAAACCACATACGTTTTTGCGCAAATGACAGCGGTATGGGTTGATCTCGGTCGATTTGGGAAATTGAATTCTTGCCTGCGAAAGATAAAGACTCAATCACAGCTGCCATTTCTGCAAGTGTCGGTGCAAGAAATACCTGCTTTACTGTCAATTCACGGCTAAAGTGTGCGCTGATTTTAGCGATCAAACGCACTGCAAGAAGTGAATGTCCACCAAGGCTAAAGAAGTTTGCTTCAACACTAATTGGTGATGAAACACCCAATACATTTTGCCAAATTTGCACCAATTGTGTTTCGACTGATGATCGTGGCGCTATGTATTCGGCTTGGGT
Organism: Vibrio sp. Of14-4; assembly: GCF_022347625.1. Classification (NCBI taxonomy): domain Bacteria; kingdom Pseudomonadati; phylum Pseudomonadota; class Gammaproteobacteria; order Vibrionales; family Vibrionaceae; genus Vibrio; species Vibrio sp. Of14-4. The sequence continues at coordinate 1,831 of NZ_JAKRGI010000005.1, forward strand.
TGTGTAATTGGGCTCTGGTAATGCTTTGCGATCTAATTTGCCGTTTGCATTGACTGGCATAGTCTGCAAAATAGCCCAAGCACTTGGGATCATAAAGCCGGGCAAAGTAAGCTGCAGAGCATGCTTTAACTCATTGACCAACAATGATTCGTCATCAGTGCCTGCTACTAGGTAAGCGACCAACTGTTTATCGCCATGTGTATCTTCCCTGACGATAACCGCTGCATCTAATACTCTATTATCTTCACGCAGCGCGGTTTCAATTTCTCCCAATTCAATTCTAAAACCACGCAGTTTTACCTGAGTATCAAACCTACCAAAAAATTCCAACTCACCATTTGCAAGCCAACGAACCTTATCCCCTGTACGGTATACTCGTGCCCCCTCTTGCGTGCTAAACGGGTCAGCAATGAATTTTTCTGCTGTCAGTTCTTCACGATTCAAGTAGCCACGCGCCACTGTCATCCCGCCAATCAATAACTCGCCAGGAACGCCTTCAGGTACGAGATTCATGTGCTCATCGACGACGTATACATCCGTGTCCATGATGGCAAAACCAATCGGTACACTGGTACTAATATCCTCATCGCCTAACCAATGCAGAGTCGAAGAAATCGTGGTTTCTGTAGGCCCATAGTTATTGATAAGCTGACAGACTTTTTGTGCAGGTCCAGTTTGCCAAGCTCTGGCAAAATCTGCATTAAGAACATCCCCACTCACGACCAATCTCGATAGAGATGTTTCGCTCCAGAAAACCTCGTCTTCCAATACAGGTTCTAAAAGAGCTTTAGCGTAGAGTGGAGGGAATTCCGTAATCGTGATTGGGTTTTCTCGGAGCCAATCAACGAACTCCGCAGAAGTCCATAAGGTTTCCGGACGAATATACAGAGTGGCACCACTCACCAAAGCTTCAAAAATTTGTTCAACAGACGCATCAAAGCCAATATTGGAAAACTGTAGAATATGGTCTTGATTGGTAATTCCATATTCAAGGCAGATGCTCTTGGTATGGCTGCTGAGTGCTTGATGCTCAATCATCACACCCTTAGGTTTACCTGTTGAGCCAGATGTGTAAATCACATAAGCAAGATGTGACAGCGTCACTTTAATTTCGTGCTTTGCCAGATTTTGTTCGCTGTATGCCGATAACATATCTTGAACTTCTTTGGTATCTAGCAGCATGGTGGGCACTTGTGAACCAAGCAATTTCTCTTTGTGCTCAGTTTCACTGATCACAAGCTTACATCGGCTGTCTTCCATCATGTAGCTAAGACGTTCGACTGGATAACTGACATCAAGCGGAACGTAAGCGCCACCCGCTTTGTGAATGGCAAGTATGGTAATGATCATCTCAGCAGAACGAGATAGACACATACCAACCAATACATCGGGCCCAACCCCCTGCTTAATGAGATAATGTGCAAGCTTATTGGCACGTTTGTTCATCTCATCATAGGTTATCGACTGACCGCAAAAGACTAAAGCCGTCGCTTCAGGGCTATGTTCAACTTGGCGTTCTATTTCTTGGAACAAACACTCAGTGATTGACCAAGTTTTCTTCGCTTGACCTTTCTCAAGTAAACGATGATGTTCTTTAGGGCTTACAAGAGACAGAGTTTCCATCGCTTGATTTGGCTTGGAGATAATATCTCCGACCAGTTGAATAAAGTTTTCCGATAACCTCTCAATCGTCTCCGGTTCATATAAATCAGTGCTGTATTCCCAGCCCAGATCAATTTGAGGACATCCGGTGGCATCGACACTTTCCACAACGTTTAGCGTAAGGTCGAATTTCGATGTCGTTGTTTCTACTTCTAAGGGTGAAAGCGTCAACCCACCCAAAGATTTCGTCTCCGAGCCCATAGTATCGACCACCAACATAATTTGGAACAAGGGATGGTGGCTCAGATCGCGATTGGGCTGCATTGCTTCAACCAACCGCTCAAATGGCAACTGCTGATGAGAGAGTGCATCAAATGTGTTATCGCGACAACTGGCTAACAATGCGTTAAATGTCTGTGTAGTATCTATTTCTGTTCTCAATACTAAAGTATTAACAAAGAAACCGATCAGAGACTCTACTTCCTTCTGTTCCCTGTTTGCGACTGGCGTGCCGAGAATAATATCTGTCTCACCACTATAGCGATTTAAAAGTAAGCTAAAGGCAGCTTGCATAGCCATGAACAAGCTACTTTCTTGCATCTTGAGGTAGGTTTGTAAAGACGCGCTAAGGTGACTTGGTAACGTCTGTTGATACAAGGCTCCCTGATAAGACTGAGTGTTCGGCCGAGGCTTATCAAGAGGCATACCGTGAACGTCAGGTAACCCTTCTAACCGTTGTCGCCAGTATGATAATTCATTATCTAACTGCTGACCTTGTAAAAAGTTAAGCTGCCATAATGCATAATCTGCGTACTGAATTGGCAGAGCTTCAAGTTTTTCTTGGTTTTCGCCAATGTGACTGCGGTATAAGACATCCAGCTCTCGTAATAGAATATCCAATGAAACTCCGTCACCAGCGATATGATGCAAGGTAACAAGTAATACCGAACGAACCTGTTGGTTTTGAGTAGTGAGCTTAATCAAGGTTGCCCGTATCATCAAATCTCGGCTTAAATCAAACGGCGTTGTTGCCTCTTCTCGCCTAACAACACCCAATTCAAGTTCCTGTTCCACAAAACTAAGATGCGAAAGATCCATTGATTTAAAAGGTACGACTAATGGCGATTGCGTAATACGCTGTTCAACTTCTCCCTGGATATTGACAATACGAGTACGTAAGCTTTCATGACGAGCAACCAAATCATTAAGCGCAGATTGCAATGCTTGAGAATCTAGCTCTCCATCTAGCTCAAGTGCCATCGGCATATTGTAGGTATCTTTTCGCTCTTCAAGTTGCTCTAGGAACCAAAGTCGTTGCTGAGAGTAAGAAAGAGGGATACGTTCTGGTCTCTCAGAAGACGTAATGCAACCATTCACGCCATCCTTTTCACTTGAATCAAGCAAGGTTGCCAATTGAGACAGAACAGGATGAGTAAAGATGCTACGGACGCTTAACGATACGTTAAAGTCTGCGCGGATTTCCGCAAGCAGTTTGATCGCCAATAATGAGTGGCCTCCTGAAGTAAAGAAGTTTGCGTTCTGCCCAACCTGACGCTCACTATGAAGAACTTTTTGCCATACATCAGCAAGCTTTATCTCAGTCGCTGTTTCTGGCGCTATGTATTCTTGCTCTATAACCATCTGCGGCTCAGGTAAAGCCTTACGATCAACCTTTCCATTCGGAGTCAGTGGCATCACATCCAGCATCATCCAAGCTGCTGGCAACATATGCTCAGGTAAATGACCAGAAACCCTCTGCTTAATATCAGCAACAACGGCATCAGAGTCTTTATCTTCATTAGGAATAACAAGGTAAGCGGCTAGGAATTTGTCACCTAACTTACTCTCCTTGGCAACCACGACACATTGTTCAACCTCAGGTTGCTGCCCTATGGCAGTCTCAATCTCACCAAGCTCAATTCTAAATCCACGTATTTTCACCTGATGATCAATACGGCCAAGGTATTCTATGTCACCCTCTGGTAGCCAACGTGCAAGGTCGCCCGTACGATAAAGACGTGCGTCATTGTCAGATTCAGCGTGAGGGTTAACAATAAAACGCTCTTGGGTAAGGTCATCACGATTGTAGTAACCACGAGCAACACCAACGCCCGCAATAAACAGCTCTCCAACAACACCAACTGGCACAGGGTTTAGCTGTTGGTCCAAGATATGGAGCTTAATATTGTCTATCGGTTTACCGATAGGCACTGAACGTCCATTAAAATCAGGTAAGCAGCGCCAAACACTAACATCAATTGCCGCCTCTGTTGGACCATACAGATTCTCAAGCCGAGCATGATGATTAGCTAAGAATCGATTCTGTACATCTACCGATAAAGCCTCACCGCTACAGACGACCAGACGCAAGCTTGGAGTCTGATTGGCGTAGCGACCATCAGCAATGAAACTGGCGAGCATAGGAGGAACAAAGTGCATGACACTAATTTTCTCCTTGTCGATTATCTCAAGTAGGTAGTCAACATCTTTGTGCCCCTCAGGGCGAGCCATAACAACAGTTGCCCCCGTGGTTAGCGTCCAGTAGTACTCCCACACTGAGACATCAAAACCAAACGGCGTTTTCTGTAAAACCTTATCTTCTAATGTCAATTGATAAGTATTTTGCATCCAGTTGAGGCGGTTCACCAATCCAGAATGTTGATTCATCACACCCTTAGGTTTACCTGTCGAACCTGATGTATAAATCACATAAACCAGGTTATTTGGTGATAGCTCATCTATTTGTGGGTTTGCTTGCCAATGAGAGTTCTGAGTCAACTCATCCCATAGAGCGGCATCATCCGCAACAATTAATCTATCAGCTTCAAGCTTTAATGATTGTTGAAGTGAGTGCGATGTAATCAACACACTAGCTTGACTGTTTTCGAGCATATAATTCAATCGCTCAACAGGATAGCTTGGATCTAAAGGCACATACGCACCTCCAGCCTTGCTTACCGCAAGAATAGCAATGACCATCTCAAGTGAGCGATTCATACAAATGCCGACCAAATTTTCTGGCTCTACACCTGCGTCCATTAGGTGGTGTGCAAGTAAATTAGCTCGCTGGTTGAGCTGCTTATAAGATAGCGACTCATCTTCAAAAATCAACGCAACCTGATCGGGAGTCTTTAATACTTGCTGCTCAAATAACTGATGAATACATTCCTGCTTAGGATATTCACACTCGGTTTTATTCCACTGTGTCATCAGATCTAGGGCTGGTTGATCCACCAAGGATAGTCCAAATACACTGGTATCTGGAGAGAACAAGATGCTATCGATTAAAAGCTCAAATTGCTTGGCCATTCGCTCGATAGTTTCAGGTTTAAACAAATCGGTATTGTATTCCCAAGCCAGTTCCAACCCTTCCCCACTTTCATTAACTACCAGCATAAGGTCAAATTGTGAGTGGCTTTCTACCAGTGGCAATGTCTCAGACTCTACTCCCGAAAGCTCAAGTTTGGCTTGCTCGGTATTGACTGACAACATGACTTGGAACAAGGGGTGATAACTTAAATCTCGGTCTGGCTGCAACGCCTCGACAACTTGCTCAAACGGAGCTCCTTGGTTTGCGTATGCCCCAACATTTATGAGTTTGCTTCGCTCGAGTAGTTCTACAAAGCTAGGGTCGTCATCGAGATCAAGCCTTAGTACTAGGGTATTGACCAAGAAGCCTATCATAGACTCTAGGCCCGCTTGATTCCTGTTGGCAACAGGTGTACCGACAAGGATATCCGTCTCATTGCTATAGCGCGACAGTAAAACAGAAAATGCGCTGTGAAGACCCATAAATAAGGTGGTATCGTTATCTCGACATAGCTTGATAAAGGCATTGCTGCGACTCTTATCAAGATGAGTAGAGTACCACTGCCCTTGATACTTCTGCTCAGCAGGACGAGCATAGTCAAGAGGCAAATTGTGCACGGCTGGCGCACCAGATAAGCGTTGTTTCCAGTAGGTTACTTGCTGGTTAAGAGAACGAATTACCTCTGGTTGATGTTGCCAGTTGGCATAATCAAGATACTGAATGCCCAAATCTTGGTGATCTTGCTTTCTACCCTGCAAAGCATCCTGGTAAAACGCTTTTAGCTCATTAAACAGAATTCCCAATGACCAACCATCTGATGCAATATGATGCATTGTAAGCAGCAAGATGTGTTCGTCTTGTGCGGCTTTAATTAAACAAGTGCGCAGCATTAGATCTGACGATAGGTTAAATGGTTTAACCGCTTCCTCACCCTGTAGGCGACTAACTTCTGCCAATTGATCTTCACCATCTAACTGGGACACATCAAACACTGGCATCTCCCAGCTTTCTGGTACAGGGTTTAGGCTAGTTTCCGGTGAGTCTGACCGATTGATAAAGCAGGTTCTCAAACTGTGGTGCCTAGAAATCACATCAATAAATGCCGAGCATAACGAGTCGACACGAAGCGTACCATTTAGCTTAATCGCCATCGGCATATTGTAATGACTGCTGCCTTGTTCCATTTGGTCAATAAACCAAAGCCTTTGCTGGGCAAATGACAGTTTAGGCTGGTTAGAATCATGGTTATGAGTGATAGCAGGAAGCCCAGCTAGATTTGTCCCAATCATCGCCCGAAGAGCCTCGGCTTGATTAGTAAGAATAGGATTATCGAACACTAAAGTGATGTTAACATCGGTAGCATAAGTTTGGTTTATCTTGGCTACCAATTGCATCGCCAGCAAAGAGTGCCCGCCTGAAGCAAAGAAGCTGGCATAACGATTACTGATCTCATGGCCTAGAACCTCACTCCAAAGTTTGGCAAGCTGCACTTCAGCATTATTGCTCAGTGGTTCAAAACGCTCATCATCTAAGTATGCTTGAGGCTCAGGAAGAGATTTAGTATCAAGCTTACCATTGGCGTTTAATGGCAAGCTATCCATAACCACAATCGCTGAAGGAAGCATGTACTGAGCAAGCTGATGTTTAAGCTGAGATTGAATATCAGCAATGCTTTGTTCCGTGTTTTCTCGTGATTTATCATCCAGTACTAAGTAAGCAACAAGCTTTCGATCGCCATGATCATTTCTAACCATAACGTGACACCCAGTCACTCCTTGTATGTGGTTAATTGTGGACGCAATTTCTCCCAGCTCAATCCTAAATCCACGTAACTTAACTTGATTATCAGCACGACTGACGTAAACAATTTGATTTTGCCTATTGCGATAAACAAGATCGCCAGTTTTGTAAAGTTTGCGGCGACAACCTTCAAGATGAATAAAGCTCGAATCAGTCAAGTCAGGTCTGCGCCAATACCCTCGTGCTAGACCTGGTCCGCCGAGATACAGTTCACCGATCACGCCTTGAGGAAGAGGCTGTAAACATGGGTCCATTACAAATGCATCAGCGTGTGGTAAAGGTTGGCCAATTGGGCATACATCACTGATATCTTGCATGTCATACCATGCACTGAAGGTGGTATTTTCAGTTGGTCCGTAACCATTCCATAAATGCTTAGGTTTGCCACCAGCCGTTATCACTTTATTGATATGAGACGGAGAAATCGCTTCTCCTCCAACCAGCAAATGTTCAAAAGAAGCGAACACCATTGGCTTTTGTTCCGCCATAATATTAAACAGTGAGGTAGTGACGAACATATTGTTAATCTTGGTCTGTTCGATATGTTGTTGGAATTCATCCGGTGATAAAAACGTTTCTTTTGGCACATAAACCAAACTAGCTCCATTGAGCAAAGCGCCCCAGATTTCATACGTTGCGGCATCAAATGAGTGGTTCGAGGCCTGACCAAAGATCTGAGTCGGTTCAATCTTTGTGTAGGGGTTGTTGTGTACTAAATGAGTGATACTTCCCTGCTCTACAGCCACACCTTTAGGCTTACCTGTCGAGCCTGACGTATAAATAATATAGGCCAGAGCATTTATATCCGAACACCAGTTTTGGTCAGCAACGGCCGACTCAATCTCTTCCATCGTGGTTGGATCGGACAAATCAATCAGGCGCTCATTTTGAGTTTGAATCACGGCAGCAAGCTCGCCATGGGTCAATATAGCTTTAGCTTGACAGTCTTCCATGATCACCGCTAGTCGAGCGTGACCTTGCTCAGGGTCAAGAGGTACGTAAGCACAACCTGCCTTGATGATGGCAAGCATGGAAACAATCAGATCAATCGAGCGATTTAAGTAAAGGCCAACCCTATCTCCTTCCGATACTCCTCCATTTAATAAGTACGCAGCAAGATTATCAGAGCGTTGATCAAGCTCCTGATATGTCATTTCTTGATTACCATAAACCACTGCGACTTTATCAGCATGGCATGCTACACTTTGAGCAAAAAGTTCTGTCATTGATGGTAACTTGGGATCAGCTTGAGTCGATAGGTTGACCTGATCCGACAGCGCAATACCTCTAACATCTTGGGTAGTAAGATCAATAAGTGATGAAACGATATGCTCTAGCTGCCCCAGCATGCCTGCTACAATAGCGTCAGAGAAAATAGCTTGATCAAATAAAAGCTTCAGCTCTACAGAATCTCCCGGAATTATCACAATCGACAACGGGAAGTTGGTCTGTTCAATTGCCGTCAAACCACGTATATCAAGTTGGTGACTTGCCTCGGAAGATAGCTCCCTAGTATCGAAAGGATAGTTTTCAAACACCATGATTGAGTCAAATAGCGAGCCATCCATTTCAATATCAGAATTAGCTTGGATATCGGTTAAAGACACATGAGAATATTGATCATGATCAAGCTGAGATTGATGAACTCGTTGAACAAAATCAATCGATGTTTCTACCCCGTCCAAAAATTGAACCCTAGTCGGCAGAGTATTAATAAACAGCCCGACCATATCCTCAACACCGTACAAGGATTCAGGACGACCAGAGCGAGTGGTACCAAATACAATATCGTTAGATCGGCAGTAACGACTTAACACCATAGCCCATGCAGACTGAAATAACGCGCTTGTCGTTACATTCATATCGCGCGCGCCTTGGTAGACCTTTTCGGTTAATGCCTGGCTAAGGTGTAATTTTATCTCGCCGACACCCTGTGTATCCGCTTCTTGTTCTTGAATCACTGAATCGCTGATAAGCGTAGGCGCTGAAAAACCAGCTAGATAATGCTGCCAATAACTTTCACAGGCTTTAGTATCCTGAAGAGAAAGCCAATGAATATAGTTCTTATAGGCCGCGGGGGTTGGTAGTGCCGCTTCCACGCCACTTGATAGGGATTCGTATAATGCGGCTAGTTCTTTAAGAAGAATTGGCAAACACCAACCATCAACCAAGGCATGATGATGGGTCCACACCAACTTGTAAGACTCTCGTTCAACATTGACCAATACCAATCGCATAAGTGGGGCATGTTCAATATCAAGCGGCTGCTGTTTTTCACTACGAAGTAGGCTTTCCAGCGCCTCATTTTGGTTAGCGCCAATAGACTCCTCTCTCCATGGCACTTGAACGTGTGTAGAAACAAGCTGCAAAGGTTTATCCAAACCCGTATGAACGAAGGCTGTTCTCAAAACATCATGGCGATTTATCAAAGCTTGCCAAGCCTGTTTCAAAGTAGTGGAACAAACCGGCCCTAAATCTAATACCATTTGAGTAACATACAAGCCCGATCCCTGTGACATTTGAGAATGGAACAGCATGCCTGCTTGCATTGACGTCGCCGAATACAAGTCAGCGATCTGATAGCTTTTCTCTAACTTTTCGAGCTGGTGAGCCCCAATGTTAGCGAGAGGGAAATCACTAGGGGTAAATTGTTTCTTAGACGAATGACAATGACTGATGATGTCATAAAGATGTTGATTGAAGCGATCTAAAAGCCCTTGTATCGTGCTTTGACTGAACTGGTTCCGATTGAATTCAAAACAGACATTCAATTGTTCGTTTTGTATTATGGTTTCAACACTCAAGGTGGCGAATCGACTACGCTCTTGGCTTATACACAAAACATCATCGGCAAAGGTGACGTCAGAAATAAGGCCATTAGCCGTCATGTCTATCGAGTCAAACTTACCCAAATAGTTAAATAAAACATCGATAGACTTGGATTGGTTGAGGGTTTCATCTTGGCAAAGATGCTTTAAAACACCGTAGCCTAAACCTTTGTTTGGAATCGCTCTAAGTTGCTCTTTGATCGACTTTATTTGCGAGCCGAGCTCAGAGTCATGTAAAGAAAGTAAAGCAGGATATGTGGTCGTGAACCAACCCACAGTTTGGTTGAGATCAAAAGAGTCATCCAATACTTCACGGCCATGACCTTCAAGTTCGACACAAATTTGGCTCGATTGCTGCCACTCGGTCAGAGTTCGAGTTAATGCCAGCAGCAATAAGTCATTCACTTGAGTGTTGTAACACTGGTTTGCTTTACCAATCAGGGTTTGGGTCATTTCTTCATTGACCGTCAGCGATACTCTTTTGCTTTCATGCCATGAATTGCAATCTTGCTGTGGTAAGTGATTCTCAACTCTAAGCGGCGCCACATCGCTCTTCACCACTTGATGCCAGTATGAGGCTTCTTTCGCCAGTATCTCACTGTGTGAGTAGGTTTCAAGCCATTGACCCCAAGTCTGATAGCTGTTCGACTTAATACCTAAATCAATCGGTTTTTCAGACTCAAGCTGTGAGAGTGCTAGTTCAAGATCAGAGAGCAAAATACGCCATGAGACACCATCGACAATCAAATGATGTATGATCCATGAGACTTTGTAGCCCTGCTCTTCTTGATTTAAAACAACGCATCGAGCTAAGTCAGGCTGAGACAAATCAAATTCGGTGTGCGCTGCTTTGATTGCAGTATCAAAAGCCTCTTGAGTATCGCATACACAAAGGTTGACCTGCTGCTGTTCTCGTGGCTGATAAGCCGCGCTGGAATCAGCTATAAAAGATAACCTGAAGACATCATGGTGCTGATAAACAGCATTTAACGCCTCCCTAAGCTTAACTATGCTCACTTGTTTTGAAAGCGAAAAATCGACCGCTTGATTAAAGTGATGCTGATCGACAGGATCGCCAGACAGTAACCAACGTTGAATTGGGAGCATAATTTGCCCTCCCTCCACCGCTGCAAACTTTATCTCGGTTGAGTCAACTTGTTCGACATGCGGCGCAAGTTTAGCAATAGTTTGATGCTGGAATATTTGTTTGGTTGAGAGGGACAATCCCGCCTTGAGCGCTCGAGAAGCGACTTGTATTGCTAAAATGGAATCACCACCAATAGAAAAGAAGTTATCCAGCACACCAACAGACTCTAGGCCAAGTACCTGTTGCCAGATTTCACACAGTTGCTGCTCAGTTTGAGTCTCAGGTGCATGGTAGTTTGACCTTGACTGATAAACAGGTTTGGGTAGTGCTCTACGATCAATTTTACCATTAGACGTCAAAGGCAGGCGTGTCATAGCCACTAACACACTTGGGAGCATGTAGTCAGGCAGTGAGGATTGTAATGCCTCTCTTATTTGAGCTTCGTCCAATTGATGTTCAGATTGAGATGAATAATAAGCAACTAAACGTTTTTCTCCACTACTTTCTTCTGTCACGCACGCAAACGCTTCCCGAATATTAGGAAGCTCAAGCAACGCGCTTTCTACTTCTCCCAGTTCAATCCTAAAGCCGCGCACTTTTACTTGATGGTCTATTCGAGTGATAAACTCTATATTTCCATCTGTTCTCCTACGAACTAAGTCGCCGCTTCGGTAAAGCTTACGATTGGTATCAAATGGGTGCGAAACAAACTTTTCTTGCGTTAAAGCAGGTTGATGCAAGTACCCAATCGCAAGGCCTTCCCCACCGATATAGAGCTCGCCAGCAACACCGATTGGCACTGGTTGCATGAATTCATCTAACACCAATACTTCAGCGCCAGGAATAACTTGGCCGATATGGATGGTATCTTCATCTGGACTTAGTTGACCTAAAGTCGCACAGATAGTGCTCTCGGTTGGGCCATACGCGTTAATGAACTTACGGTTCTCCCCCCAGACTGAGACCAAGTCCGGCGCACATGAATCCCCTGCGACAACCAAGGTTTTAACGCTACGCCATTTCTCTACCTCCAAAGCGGGGAGCAGAGCTGGTGGCAAAGTAGCATGAGTAATGTTTGCTTTTGCCACGGCGTCGGACAACGCATGACCAGACTTGATGCATTCCTCATCGTAGATAAACAGTTGCGCACCAGAGCACAGCGTCATCACCCACTCCCATGTGGCCGCATCAAAACTAATAGATGCGAACTGAAGTACTCGACTATCACTACCGACATCAAGTAAAGACTGCTGAGCTTGAGCAAGATTGACTAAGCCATGGTGTGATAAAAGTACTCCTTTAGGCTTACCAGTCGAACCCGATGTATAGATGGTATAAGCAGGCGTGCTAGCATCAACATGACCCAAGAAGTCTGGATTTTCTGTTGGCTCTTGCAGCCAAGCATTTTGCGTTTCAGGAGAGTCAAGAACCAAACGGTCAATCTCTGAATCTTCAAGACAGCTTGAGACACTTTGTTCGGTCACAACCATCTTTAACTGACTGTCTGAGATCATATGCTGCAAGCGCTTAACCGGATAATTCGGATCCAGTGGCAGGTACACCCCGCCCGCTTTTAATATTGCAAGTAAAGAAACAAATAGAGTCTCAGAGCGCTCGATACAGACACCGACAATGTCTCCGCACTTAACCCCCTGCTTAGCTAGCAAGTAGGCGAGCTGATTCGCACGAGTATTGAGCTGCTCATATGTCATAGTGTTAGAGCGCTCGTTTCCTTGATAAGACAAAGCCATGGCCTGTGGATTATCTGCAACTTGCTGTTCAAACATATGATGAATACACCAAGCTTTGCTTTCCTGCCTTGCTCCCATTGCCCAATCATGAGTCAAAAGCTGTGTTTCACTGCCGCTAAGCATTGAACAGCTTAATACTTTGACTTCTGGGTCAACTATCACTGCATCAATCAAAGCGACTAAGTGAGAAGCCAGACGTTGAATGGATTCGGCAAGGAATAGATCCGAACTGTATTCCCAATCAAGAACCAATTCATCACCTAACTCCACAGCATTAATGGTCAAGTCAAATTTAGCTTTTACATTGCTAGGTTGCACGGGTGTAACCGTCAAGCCATTCAAATCGTAATTAGGCTGTTCATTGTTCTGTAGCACCAACATAATTTGAAACAATGGATGATGACTAAGAGAACGATTGGGAGCTAGCTCTTCAACAAGGCGCTCAAAAGGCATATTTTGATTGCTCAGTGCCTCTAGAGACCTTGTTTTACACTGAACTATCAACTCATTAAACGATGGATTGTCTGATAAGTCCGTTCGACAAATCAGCGTGTTAACGAAAAAGCCTATCAAAGCGGACAATTCGGCTTGCTCACGATTGGCACTCACCGTACCTAGAACTATGTCCTTTTCTTGGCTATAACGGCTGATCAATGCAGATACAAGCGCTTGCAGCCCCATAAACAGAGTGGCACCCTGCTGCTGACAGACATCCTTAAATTGAGATAGTTTGTTAGGGTCAAGAGTGACACCATAACGTGCACCTGCGAAACTAGACTCTGTGGGTCTTGTAAAGTCCAATGGTAAACTGTGGATTTCTGGTAGGCTGACGAGCCTATTTTTCCAATATGACAATTGAGCATCCAAGTTGCTTTGCTGCTGGGCACGTTGCCATGTTGCAAAGTCGGTATATTGAATCGCTAATTCATCCAGAGGCACTAGTTCATCTGATTGTGCTGCCAAATAAAAATGGCGTAGCTCTTGTTCAAAAACGCTGAGTGACCAACCATCAGCAGCAATATGATGAAATACAATAACTAGCTGATAATCATTGTCATCAAGTTCAACTACGCAAGCCCGAAGCATGAGATCTTTAGCAAGGTTAAAGTCACGATCAATCAACTCATTTTGCACATCTTCTATAGCCGCTTTCTTATCTGTGTCTGCTAGTCCTTTGAGGCAGACTTTCTCTAGCTCAAACTCCCCGATCGAATTGAGAACAATTTGCTGAGCCGCATCAGTATCATCAAGCCGATACACAGTACGCAGCACTTGGTGCCGGTTAACGATTTGCGTAATCGCATTAGCCAAAGCAGCATAATTTAAGTCACCTTTTAGGTTCAATATAAAGGGGATATTGTATTGAGCACTGCCTTGCAGCTGATCAAGAACCCACATCTGTTGCTGGGAAAAAGACAAAGGCGCAAAATCAGTATTGTTACGCTGCGGTATAAACTCAGTTTGAGTACCGACGGCTTTATCAACTAACGCGGCGAATTCACATAAACTAGAAGCAGCGAAAACCTGAGCAATACCAATACTGATTGCTCTTTCTACTCGAACTTGAGACAACATCTTCATCGCAAGTAATGAGTGACCGCCAAGAGTAAAGAAGTTTGCATTTCGACCAACAGGTTTAGGAAGTTGGAGTAAATGTTGCCATAAGTGAGCTAGCCACTTTTCGGTTTCCGTTTCTGGAGCAACATATGTCTCTTGGGCAGGCATAGCCGGTTCTGGTAATGCTTTACGATCTACCTTACCGTTTGGCGTAAGCGGCAATTCATCTAAACGTACCCATGCTGTTGGGATCATATGCTGAGGCAGTGTTTTTTCTAATTGCTCCGCAATGGCTGTAAACCAAAGATTTTGATCCTCTATTTCTGACGCAGAAACAAGATAAGCAACCAGTTGTTTCTCCCCTAAACGATTGTAATAAGCAACTACGACATTCTGGCTTACCGATTCAATCGCACCAATAGAAGTTTCAATCTCACCTAATTCGATACGAAATCCGCGGATTTTAACCTGATGATCGATACGACCTAAGTATTCAATCTCACCTTGGGGTAACCAACGAGCCAAATCTCCCGTTCGATACATGATTGCATCCGTGTCATCTTGTTGATGCGGATTGGCAAGAAAACTTTCTTTAGTTAGATCTTCCCGGTTGTAGTAGCCTCGCGTGACACCAACACCTGTAATATATAGCTCACCAACGACACCAATTGGTACCGGGTTAGAATCGCTATCTAATACATGCAATTTAATATTGTCGATTGGCTTACCAATAGGGACAGAATTCCCCTCAAAATCTGGCGTACAAAAATGATAACTGACTTCGATAGAAGCTTCTGTTGGACCATAAAGGTTAAGAAGTTGAGCTTGATGTCCAGCAAGAAAGCGGTTTTGCACATCTACGGGTAACGCCTCTCCACTACATGCCACGAGACGCAAGCTGGGGGCTTGGGTCTCAAAACGCCCGTCTGCAATAAAGCTTGCCAGCATAGGGGGTACAAAATGTATCACCGTGATTTGCGCCTCATTGATGACCTCAAAGAGGTAGTCCACATCTTTGTGGCCGTCAGGTCTGGCCATGACCAAAGTCGCCCCTGTGGTCAAAGGCCAGTAGTATTCCCACACTGAAACGTCAAAACCGAAGGGCGTTTTCTGCAACACATTATCGTCAGCAGAAATTGGATATGCTTTACTTCCCCACAAAATCCGATTAACCAAACCAGTATGCTCATTCATGACACCTTTAGGCTTACCTGTCGAGCCTGATGTATAAATGGCATAAACCAGATTGCTTGCCGACAAACCATCAACATCGGGGTTTCTGTCAAACTTCGTAGTGTTTTCGAGGCATTTCCAGAACTCAGCACTGTCAACAAGTACATTATGCGTAACTAGGAGATCATGCTTTGAGCTCAGTTCCTTGTCTGTTATTAATACTTGAGATTGACTGTTTTCAAGCATATAGCTTAGTCGCTCACTAGGATAGCTTGGGTCAAGAGGCACATATGCCCCGCCAGCTTTATTGACCGCCAGTATTGCAACCATCATGTCGATCGAACGTGGCAAACAAATTCCTACTAATTGCTCAGGTCCCACACCCAATTCAATTAGATGATGAGCTAACAGGTTGGCACGAACATTCAGTTGTTCATAGGTCAGAGCTTCATTGTCATAACGAATGGCAATATAGTCTGGCGTCTTCTCTACCTGCCTCTCAAACAAGGAATGGATACAAATATCCCTGGGGAAGTCTGTTTGCGTCTGATTCCACTGAGTCAAGACTTTTTGTCTATCCTTTTCATTTAACAAAGGTAGCGCTGAAATACATTGTTTAGGGTTCGCTGTAATGGCTTTTAGTAGAGCATTAAGTTGTTGGTTTAATGAAACCATCGACTTTTGACTAAAAATAGAACTATTGTAAGACCAAATTAAATCCAGACCGTTTTCTAAACGGTTGGCAGCAAGGTGCAACTCCTGAGGTTGGTGGACTAAAAATGACCTATCGGCATGATATGAAAAACCTATCTGCAAAGAGAATACGGACTCTTTTTCCAACTCACCAGACTTAAGATCTTGCTCAGTTTGCCTTAAAACTTGTTCAAAACTGCGATTGTCAGAAAAATCAATGCAAATGGGAGTAAACTGTGTCGATTCAATCCGCTCTATACCCTCGACGCTGCCAGATGCTGCTATTCGCACTTCGGTGTCATTACTATTTCGGTGAACAAGGCTTGCAAATGCAGCGAGTAAGATTGTCCGTTGGCTTGTACACGAGGTGGCGGATAGTCTATCAAGTTCCAAGACAACCTCATCAGACAAGATACTAGAGTATTCTTCTCTCATTTCTTGGCTATAAGCTTTGCGAGAAAAATCAGTTGGTAAATTATGCAGTACTTCTTTTCTATCGAGTTTATCTGCTGATTTTTCAAAGAAATCATTAGTGTTAGAATTAATATTATTTGAGTGCAAAGTCTTATTATCCAAAGTATTTCTCCTGAAGGTAATCAATGCCTCGCTCGCATAAACAAAGACAGAATTTACCTAACAATTAAATCAATTATCTTCCTTAAATATCTGTTGATAATACTTTTTATAAATAGAGTTTTAAACTTTATAAATGGCATGAATGACATATAATTGTAACAAATTGAAAACATAATTGTTACTTAGAGATACTAAATAAACTGGGAAAATAATGGGTAATATTAATATTTAATAAAATGAATTTATATTTTATTTTTGACCATATATATTCAAAATAATTTGAATATATATTCTATAAAGAAAAATAATTAATCAAAGAATTAGGTTTATTTTTAGGATAAAATATTATGCAGAGGTAGATTGATGAAGTTACATAGAATCTGATTGGATATATACAAATAAAAATTAAACTTTACTCAAGATGGATAATCTAAAAGTAATAAATCATTGAAAGTTTACTTTGGCTAATAACTTAATACTATGCTCCGATAACTTCTCTACTTCAAAATAGCCACCAGCTTGAGATAACTGATTAACTTGAAGCCTTTCTCTACCAAGCCTAGCAAACCAATACGGAGCAAGTGAACATTGAGCAGAGCCTGTCGCTATGTCTTCATCAATACCAATTTTGGGGGCAAAATACCTGAGTACATAGCCACTATCACCATCTTGAGCTGTCACTATTAATGCATGATGATCCTTCATTCGAGCAACTTTCTCATAGTCTGGTTTAAAGTTCTTTACCGATTCAATAGAAGATAAAACAACCACTAAGTCTCGAGTCGAAAAGATATCTGTAGATACCGATATAGACTCAGTTGCTTCCTCGTACTTCGCTGGAAAAGTAGCAGGCCAACTTGGTAACACAATATTGTAGCCATCATTTACTTTAGCAATGGAAACTTCCCCATACTGACTTTGAAAACTAATTTCCTGCATTGAGTAACGAGCGAGCATGACAGCACCAGCGGCCAAACTACCATGGCCACAAAGGTTAATCTCCCCTGACAGAGAGAACCATCTAATATAATAAGTATCGAGATCATTTACAACGAAAGCAGTAATAGGTTGCTTAAGCGTTTGAGTGATGTTTAATAATTCGTTATCACTTATCCATGCATCAAGCTCAACGACCGCGGCAGGATTTCCAGACGCAGAATTACTGACAAATACATCACATATTACTGGTTTGATAATACACTCCATTTAGTAACAATAAATAACTTAAGTTTTATATAACGCAAAATTAACTTAACATTATTATAATTGCAATAGATATATCAATATGATTTAGCTTTTCATTTTATTTTTTATAATAAAAAATTAATTTTCATTATAAAAAATCGGAGGATTTTAAAAAATGTTAAATACTAAATGGTGACAAAAAGATCAATTAATAAGATTATTTAAACTATTCAAATTATTCACTATGTAAAATAATTTATATGGAGTAGTAGAGTGATTTCAGTCAGGCACATCAATATCAAAAACGATACGACCAGCAACTAACGTCATCCAAACCTCTGTTTGAGCTACACTCTTTATCTCACTTTGGGTAATATCATGGGACAAGACTACGAAATCTGCTGCCTTTCCAACCTCAATTGAGCCAGTCAAATCACTAATACCAAGGCTCTTGGCTGCATTGATGGTATAACTGTCTATTGCATCTTCAACTGTAGGCAAACCAGTGCTTTCCATCAACAGGCTATTTTCAATACCAACAAGGGGATTAATATCATGGACATTCCAATCACTGCTTAAAGACACGTTAACTCCTGCGTTAAAGAACGATCTCAAGTTCATCATTGCGCGTGCTCGTTTTGCTCCCACGAAAGCTTCAGCCCACTTGTGGTCATTGTAAGCAATATAATCTGACCCAACTTGAAAATCAGCCGTGACTTTTAGCTCTGAAAAACGCTTAATGTCTCTGTAATTAACCATCTCAACGTGAGTCAAAGTGTAGTTGTTTTGGCTTCCTTGAGCGCGCAAAATTTCAATGGCGTCAAGTGACTCTCGAATAGCGCCATCTCCGATCGCATGAATATGAGCACCATATCCTATCTTATCAAGAGCTTTGAGCCATTGCTTCATCAATTCAGGTTCAATGTAATTAATGCCGCGAGGGTGTGATAAAAGATAAGTTTTCTGGTAAGGCTGGAGAAGCTTTGCTGTCCCGTTAATCAATATGCCATCGCTGTATATTTTAACTTGATCAGACCAAAGTAATTTTGTTCGATCAGTAGAGATTATCTGTTTCAGAAACGATAATTGCGGCTTCATTGGATGTTCTGGATAAATCCATGGTCGAAGCGACACTCTTGCCGTCAAATCCCCATTGCGCTCTGCCTCTTTCCATATTTCATACCAGCCACGCCGCCAATAAAGGCGACCGTCTCCAATGGTTGTGATACCATGACGGCGCGCTTCGAGCAAACCTGTCATTAAACCTTGATAGCTTTTGTCGAACTGTTCCTCAATACTATTCCAAGCCAGTTCCATCACAATATCACCCGCATTATCAAGCAATATGCCATTCAAACTACCTGTCTTGGCATTTCTGAGAAGTTTCCCACCTACAGGGTCAGGAGTTCTATCATTTATACCCGCCAAACCGAGCGCTACTGTATTTACCCACATCGAGTGTGAGGTTTGCTCCATTATAACAACAGGGACATCTGGAAAAATTGAATCAATCACTTCAAGAGGCGTACGTTCATTCTCCTCCGATAACAATAAATCAATGGAAAAACCGTAGCCAATTAACCAGTTTTTTCCCGCCATCAATTGCCTGCAAAGCTTCAAGTTTGGCACTTGTTGTTCGAGGTTTGCATATCTATCTAGCTCACAGTCTCCCCCTATCGGCGAGGCGGCCTCAAATACGTGATTATGGTTATCAATAAAACCAGGCATAATGAAACCGTCATCAAGGTCAACCAGCTGGGTAGATGCCTTTATTAGATAGTTCAGCTCCTCACGCTTACCTATAGCAAGAATACTTCCCCTACTGACTGCGATAGAGTCAGCCGTTGGGTGCTTGTGTACCTTTGCATTAGTTAATAGAATATCAGCAATTTCTGATGCTTGACTACTAAGAGTAAAACAGAGACTGACTAAAGCAATAGCAATGTGTTTACCCATGTTTCTTAGTACCTTAGTGTGATCGAACATGAAAAAGCGAATCCTCTTTTTAGTCTGGTGGGTTTGCTCAACCAATTCAATCATAACGTACACAAACAATTATCTTAGGCAACGACAGCCAAAAATAGGCACAAGTTATTCTATAGTTAAGTAAGTAGATAAGTAATGAATGAACATTGGATGAGTAAAGACACCCAAGCTATTGAAAAAAGTAAGTTCAATCGATTTTTAGGATTATACGGATATTCACTAGCGACCTTGGGCTTAGTGATACTCATTATTAATGTTTTTACTTATTCTCTATACCGAGTACAAAAAGACAGCAACTTTGAATTAGAAATCAGTTTTGCTAAAGACCAAAACGCCAACCTAATCAACCTTTTAAGAAAAGATATTCGTATTATAGGTTCTAGCGTTCATTTCTTTTACGCGACCAATCCCGCCCAATGGCACAACTTTCCTCTTTTTGTACAAAATGCCTTAAGAGATGATATTGGCTCGCTTGCTTCACTTCAGTGGATGCCACGTAACACTAGCAGCAGTAATGCAAAATCACCACCTAGTGCCAACGAGTTCAGAGTTACCCAAATATTTCCAGAAACTAGTGCCAACCTTAAAATCATAGGTTACCGACCGTCAGATCAAAGATTTGCTCATGCTTTAAGCGTCATCACATCAACACGAGAAGCGTTTATCTCGGATAAACTACAGCTGCTACAACAAGGGTCTACCACACCAAAAAATAAAAAAAGTGCCCTGGTCTATTATCCTGTTTTCAACCCCTCAGAGCCTTCTCAATTATCTGGTGTGGTCGTTGGTGCGATAGACTTAGATCGATACTTTAAAACTCTGGCTTCCTTACTCCCCGCAAAACGATTTGAGTTTCAAATTGTCGATAAAGGCTATAACTCCGACGATGCTCCAATCGTCTATGAAAGTGAACGTTGGAATGTCTCAGAAGGCAGCGTGTACATCGATTCAGTCAATATAGCAAACCGCAACTGGGATATTCGTACTCGAGTGAAAGAAGAGTTGGGATATAACCAAAAAATGGCTCTCATCACGACATTCACTCTCGGTAATCTCGCTGCATTGCTGGTTAGTTATCTTGCCTTCAAACAAACCAGAGATAGACAAAGATTAAAGACTCTGATTGCCAACAAGACACGAAAGCTATCCTATTTGGCCTATCATGATAGCTTAACCGGTGTTGAAAACCGTAGGGCGTTTAACGAAACAATAAAACGAAGAGTACTGAACGACGATGTTTTCACTTTAGTCGGTTTTGATGTCGATAGATTTAAAGGGATAAACGATAACTTTGGCCACACAGCCGGAGACAAAGCTCTGCAGCACATCGTCTCTGTCATTGCACCATTCTTACACGAATCAGATGGGTTTTATCGTCTCGGCGGTGATGAATTTTTTATTATAATTGAACGTTTTAAACCCGCAGAAGTCACCAGTCTTCTCGAAGCAATCATATTGACCATGGGTAATTCTCCACTTGAATTTGAAGGAAAAGAAATTTCGATTTCCTTGAGTCTAGGTGCCATTACCAGAACCGAAGAAAAAGAGGAAGCTCTACTCAGTAAAGTTGATGAGCAAATCTATATCAGTAAAAGCGATGGAAGAAACCAATACTCTTACGTACCGGTTGATATCCACATTCAATGATACGCCTGCAAATAATCAACCTCAAAAAGTACACATCGTGATACACTCGCTATCATACCGACACAGACCAGCAGTACTTAACAACATTTTTGAGTGTATCAATGCCATTCGCAAACCTCGGCTTAAGCCAACCTATAACCCAAGCTATAGAAACACTGGGTTACAGTGACCCAACCCATATCCAAACTAGAGCAATACCAGCAATTCTAAGAGGTGAAGACCTGATTGCCGCAGCTCAAACAGGCACTGGAAAAACCGCAAGTTTTGTACTGCCTATGCTTGAAAGATTGAGCAAAGGGGTGACACAGAAGAAGAAACGAATTCGCGGTTTGATACTGGCGCCTACTCGAGAGCTAGCGATTCAAATTGACGATAAAGTAAGAACCTACAGTAAAAATCTCTCACTAACATCACTTGCCATGTACGGTGGTGTTGATAGCACAAGTCAAAAGCAAGCACTGATTACAGGCGTCGATATATTAGTCGCAACACCTGGACGACTGCTTGATATGTATAGCCAACGCGCAATACATTTTGAAGAAATCGAAATGCTGGTCCTCGATGAGGCCGATCGTATGCTCGATATGGGCTTTATCGATGACATTAATAAGATTCTAAGCCGCCTTCCAAAGGATATTCAAAGCCTGCTGTTTTCCGCGACCCTATCTCACAAAGTACGTGACCTAGCAAAGACTGCTGTCTATAACCCTGTTGAAATTTCTATCCCAGCCAATCAAGCCTCGAAGAAGAACATAGAACAGTGGTTAATTACCGTCGATAAAGATAAAAAGTCGGCGCTTCTTAGCCACTTAATCAAGACCAATGATTGGGAACAAGCCTTGATCTTCATCGAGACGAAACACGGCGCTGCTAAACTGGTCCAACAGCTCGAAAAGCGAGGGATACAGGCAGAAGCTTTCCATAGTGGTCGAAGTCAGGCGGTTCGAACTCAGCTCTTGGCAGATTTCAAGGCAGGAAAAATTAAATACATGATTGCAACAGGCGTTGGAGCGAGAGGAATTGACATTGAGGGCCTGACTCGCGTTGTCAATTATGATCTGCCTTTTCCTGCCGATGAATATATCCACCGCATAGGCAGAACTGGGCGCGCAGACGCTCAGGGAGAAGCCATTTCGTTTGTCTCCAAAGATAATTTCAAGAATTTGTGTATGATTGAGTCTCGCCTAGGACATCTGCTTGAACGTCGCGAGATTGAAGGGTTTGAGCCACGCAAACCCGTCCCAATATCTATTCTTAACTATGTCCCCAAAAATAAACGCCAAGGTAAGGACAAGTAGTGAAAACACCAACCAAGATAACCTTTTTTGAGTCGTTAACTCCGCTCATTGCCGCAGGCAAAAAGACCATTACAATTCGTGATAAGTCTGAATCTGACTATGAGCCAAATAGCCAAGTTGAAGTGTTTACCTTAGAAACTGGCAAGAAAGTGTGCGACGTTAAGATTGTCTCAGTAGAAGCCCTTCGATTTGACGACATCAATCAAGAGCATGCGCAGCAGGAGTACCTTCCATTACCAAAGCTAAAGCAGCTAATACGTGACATTTACCCTGACGATGATAACTTGTATGTCATAACCTTCGAGTTAATCCATTCAGCTTGATTGAAAACCGCTATTCTAATAGCGGTTTTACCCTTACTCGAAAGTAGATTCACACTTGATTCTCATACTTTCAAAGTAGCCGTATATGATGGTCTCATACCGACCGTCTTGTCTCATTTCAGCTAATACCTCATCAAAACGATTCAAAAGCGCTTTACGATCACGCTTTTTAGAGAATGCGATATAACTTGGAGTGGCTTCAATGGCAGGTGATAATATTTCTATGGCTTTATCTAAGCTTTCTTGAACGAGTATACTGCGCGCTCCAAACTCATTGTTGACCCAAATATCGGCTCGTTTGGTGCGAATTAGGTGGGCACACTCTTTAGCACTATTTCTCTGGAAAACCGCCCTAAAACCACCCTGAGCAATTTTTGTATCCATCCTCTTACCATAGCTAACACCATTTACCACACATAGAGCTATGTCCGAAACATCACCAACCAAAATCTCTTCTGGGCGATAGCCGCTACCTCGTAGTGCCATTAAGCTTATGTTCTGCACAAACAGAACATTTTTACTGTAGTCAGCAAACTTTTCCCTTTCAGCATTCTTGAACGCTGTAAAAATTCCGTCAGCTTTGCCTCTTTGTACTAGGGCCAACGCTCGCGCCCATGGTAATACGGTAATATTGACCGGTGTTTCCAATTGATGAAAGATATAGCTGACAAGCAACACTGCAACACCAGATACTTGGCCGTTTCGCGTTTCGATATAGGGAGGATATTCCAAAGTCACCAATTCAACCGGCTCTGCAGCCACAGGTTTGACCGTAATCAGTGCACAGATGAGTATAAAAACTCGTAGCTTCGTCATTCAGACTCCTCCTGAAGCCCAACGTCTTAGAACATTGAGCGAGCTAACAAGGGTCACTGCCCATCAATGGACGGTATTTTATGTTTCCCTAATGTTAATAGTAATATTTTCAGAGAATATCGCCCGATTTTTTTAAGTATATTTACGGATGTGATTAAAAGAGGACAAACAACGCCAACTCTAACGGGTCTCATGTAAGCAAAATCGTCATGCCAAACCCACTGTACAAAAGATAGACACCATCTATCGATAATATAGTCATAAACTGTTTTCTATACACCGACATGCCAACTATGCTCAATGCTAGGTACGAAATTATCGAAAGACTGAATAAACGTTTATTTTTTAATGTCTGAGCCATACCAAATGGCCTAGTAGAAGACATGACACAAAGGAGTAAGTCATGGAACATAAACACTCGAAATCCGGCGGTCAATGCCCTGTGATGCACGGCGGCGCAACCTCTTCCGACGCATCTAACGTAGCCTGGTGGCCAAAAACCCTGAATCTGGATATTCTTCACCAACACGATCAAAAATCGAATCCATTAGGAAAGGATTTTAATTATCGGGAGCAGCTTAAAACACTCGATGTCCAATCCCTCAAAAATGATTTAAAAGCGCTCATGACAGACAGCCAAGACTGGTGGCCAGCGGATTGGGGACACTATGGTGGCCTGATGATTAGAATGGCATGGCACTCCGCAGGGACATATCGGATAGGTGATGGTAGAGGCGGAGCCGACACTGGTAATCTGCGTTTTGCTCCTCTTAATTCTTGGCCAGATAATGCAAACTTAGACAAGGCTCGTCGCCTGCTCTGGCCAATCAAACAAAAATACGGTAACAAAATAAGTTGGGCAGATCTTATGATCTTGGCGGGCAATATGGCGTACGAGTCGATGGGACTCAAAACCTTTGGCTTTGCTTTTGGTCGTGAAGATATCTGGCATCCTGAAAAGGACATATATTGGGGAGCAGAGCAAGAATGGCTTGCGCCCAGCGGTTCAGAAAACAGCCGCTACTCAGGTAAGCGAGATTTGGAAAATCCACTCGCGGCCGTGATGATGGGGCTTATCTATGTCAACCCTGAAGGTGTTGATGGAAAGCCCGACCCACTGAAAACAGCGCAAGACATGCGAACGACATTCGAGCGTATGGGTATGAATGATGAAGAAACTGTAGCGCTTACAGCAGGAGGCCATACCGTGGGTAAAGCGCATGGTAATGGTAGTGAATCAAATATCGGGCCAGAGCCTGAAAGAGCAGATATAGAAGAGCAAGGCTTAGGCTGGAATAATCATAATTCTAGAGGCATTGGTCGAGATACCATGACAAGTGGCCTTGAAGGCGCATGGACAACACACCCAACTCAGTGGGACAACGGCTACTTCCGTCTTCTGCTTGAATATGACTGGGATTTAAAAAAGAGCCCCGCAGGCGCATGGCAGTGGGAACCTTCTGATATGGACGACGAAGATAAGCCTGTTGATGTGGAAGACCCAAATATGCGTGTCAATCCAATCATGACCGATGCAGATATGGCTCTAAGAATTGACCCTGAGTACCATAAGATCTCAGAACGTTTCCACAAGGATCAAGCCTACTTCTCAGAGACCTTCGCAAGGGCCTGGTTTAAGCTTACTCACCGTGATATGGGGCCCAAGTCGCGTTATTTTGGCCCAGATGTCCCTAGTGAAGATTTGCTCTGGCAAGACCCTGTACCGAAAGGCAGTACAAACTACGATGTAGCTGCAGTAAAAGCCAAGCTTGCCAATAGCGGCCTAAGCATCGGCGACATGGTGGCCACTGCTTGGGATAGTGCGCGTACTTTCCGCAATTCCGATAAACGCGGTGGAGCAAATGGCGCTCGCATACGCCTTGCTCCTCTAAATCAATGGCAAGGCAACGAGCCAGAGAGGTTAGCTAACGTACTAAGCGTACTAGAAACTATCGCAAGTGAATTCAAAATGAGTGTTGCCGATGCGATTGTATTAGCCGGAAATGTGGGTATTGAGCAAGCGGCCAAAGCTGCCGGTGTAAACATCACTGTACCCTTTTCCCCCGGTCGCGGCGATGCAACGCTAGCACAGACTGATGTCGAGTCCTTTAGTGTTTTAGAGCCTATTGCAGACGGATTTCGTAACTGGCAAAAACAGCACTATGCTGTGGGACCTGAAGAGCTAATGTTAAATCACGCTCAGTTATTGGGATTAACGGCTCCTGAAATGACGGTGCTAATCGGAGGGATGCGCGTACTAGGAACAAACCATTCAAACACACAATATGGCGTGTTTACTGATAAGGTTGGCGTGTTGAGTAATGACTTTTTCATTAACTTAACTGATATGCGCTACTCATGGGTGCCAACTGGTCGCAATTCATATTCAATTGTCGACCGCAACAGTGGTAATGAGAAATGGGCAGCAACCAGAGTCGATCTAGTATTTGGCTCCAATTCAATATTAAGAGCCTATGCTGAGGTGTACGCACAAGATGATAACAAAGATAAGTTTGTTCACGACTTTGTTAAAGCTTGGACAAAAGTCATGAATGCCGACCGTTTCGATCTTAATCAGTAAAGAAAATACTACCCATGGTCATCTCTATGATCATGGGTATTTATGATTAAATGGCCTGACTTTATGACAGCTTCACAAATATAGGCTAGGGTTAGTTAAGTAGCACTCATTAAGAAACTTAATTCACATTAGAAGTCTGTCAATCATAGTTGGCTAATTAAGGAGAGTTGAAGATGAAAGGATTCGAGTTTTTTAGGCTGTTTGACACACAAGAGTTGTTTATTTTTTACTAACCGAGCATACAAAAGGTGCGTTGAGTAGCAACATTATTCAACGCAAACCCAAACCAATAAAAACAACACTATCCACCTTGATATCTACAGAACCAACATAAAACCATACACCATGTTAAGTGGAAAAATACGGCCTAACAGCACGCTCCATTCTAATCAGCCCTGCATGACGTAAACGCGATCAATTCTGCCCTTGCCCAAAAGAAGCTCACTAAAGTTCGATGTTTCAAATAATGCACATTATCAACGATGAATTTACTCATATTGTGTAGTATGTAAAAATACCAACCATCAAACGAATTGATTAAGATTTATCAATGAAATTCCAAGCGGCCATCTTTGATATGGATGGATTATTACTCGACACCGAAAAAGTAAGTATGCATGTTTTTAAACAGGCATGCTCAACGGTCAACCTACCTTTTTATGAAGATATTTATCTATCTATTATCGGAAGAAATTCAGTAGGTATAGAAAAAATTCTTCGCCAAGCTTACGGAGATGATCTAGATAGACTCCATAACGAATGGCGACGCAACTATGATGCGATAGTCAAACATCAACCCATACCAATTAAAAAAGGGGTTGTGGAGCTACTGGCTTGGCTAACAGAAAATGGTATCCCAACTTCTGTTGCAACCTCCACGCAGCGGGATGTAGCTGAAATCAAGCTTAAATTGTCGGGCTTAGACAAGTTCTTCAATTGTTTGACTTGTGGCTGTGAGGTCTCGAAAGGAAAACCAGATCCAGAAATATACCTGCTAGCCGCTGAAAGATTGGGAGTTAAAAGTCAAGATTGTCTGGCATTTGAAGACTCCAATAATGGTGTTCGCAGTGCCATCTCAGCCCAGATGACGACCTTTCAAATCCCTGATCTGGTCGAGCCTTGTGATGAAGTTAGATCATTCGGACATAATGTTTTTCCATCACTACTAGATGTCATGGATTATCTAGAGTCAAATAGATAAGCGGACGAAGATAAGATTCTTTATACCCAAAATATTTAGACCAATAACTCATAGATATAACAAATTTCCACTGAGGGCTTGGATTCATACCATTAGCCCCAACTTCTTCTATTACTGGCATAATCATATTACACAAGGAATGACAATGACTGATAAATATGTACCACCTGCCGTATGGAAAATGGAAAATAGCGATGGCGGCCAATGGTCAAGTATAAACCGTCCTGATTCTGGTTCCCGCCATCAACAAACCTTACCTAAAGGTAAGCACCCACTGCAATTGTATTCGATGGGAACACCAAACGGTCAAAAAGTAACGATTATGCTAGAAGAATTGCTCGCAATTGGCATAAAAGACGCTGAGTATGATGCACATTTAATAAGAATTGGTGAGGGAGATCAGTTTGGCTCAGGCTTTGTTGACATTAACCCTAACTCAAAAATCCCCGCACTGATTGATGGCTCAAATGAAAGCCAGATCAATGTTTTCGAATCTGGAAATATTCTTCTCTATCTCGCCGATAAGTTTGACCATTTTCTGCCCAAACAAATCGAAGCAAAAACTCAAGTAATGAACTGGCTGTTTTGGCTTCAAGGCTCTGCGCCTTATCTTGGGGGGGGCTTTGGACACTTCTACTCCTATGCACCAGAAAAATTCGAATATCCCATCAATCGCTTTTCTATGGAAGCGAAACGCCAACTCGACGTATTGGATAAACAGCTTGCAAAGCATGATTTTATTGCTGGCGATAGCTACAGCATAGCCGACATTGCAATTTGGCCTTGGTACGGGAACCTTGTACTAGGCAAACTATACGACGCTGCTAAATTCTTGGATGTGGGTAGCTACAAATACCTTAAGCGCTGGGCTGAAAAGATTGAGAGTCGTCCTGCAGTTCAACGAGGACGTATTGTGAACCGTACTTGGGGAGAAAGCTGGGAACAAGTTCCAGAACGGCACTCTGCTCAAGACATTGATAAAGTATTGAATCTGATACCATAGTTTTTGTAAACCTGTCATATGGAATGTATGGCAGGTTGCCTTTCTATCCCAAGCCCTCTTTTCCCTTAATAAATATACGTATTTATTTACCAAACACTTCGATATACTTCATTGAATTTAAACAACGGCTCTGGACTTACGATCCAGCTCGCTAAATGGGGAAAACCATGACCAACTACGTAGTATGCGCACTGTATAAGTTTGTGCGCTTGGAAGATTACAAAGACCTCCAACAACCGCTAAAGCTGCTGATGGAAAAGCATCAGGTCAGAGGCACCTTATTACTTGCCAACGAGGGGATTAATGGCACAGTCGCTTCAGATCGAGACGGTATTGATGCGCTTTTGGCTTGGTTTAAGCGAGACTCACGTCTGGCTGATATCGTCTACAAAGAATCTTACGACCAGCATCAGCCTTTTCATCGTACCAAAGTCAAGTTGAAGAAAGAAATTGTCACCCTTGGTGTTGAAGGTATAGATCCTCGCCATGTAGTCGGGACTTATGTCAAACCCACTGAATGGAATGAGTTAATATCAGATCCAGAAGTCTTTGTTGTCGACACTCGTAATAACTACGAAATAGAAATTGGTACGTTTGAAAATGCGGTTAATCCTAACACCGAGACTTTCCGTGAATTCCCCGATTATGTTGCAGCCAATATGGATCCATCAAAACACAAAAAGGTCGCCATGTTCTGTACAGGAGGCATTCGCTGTGAAAAATCGACGGCCTATATGAAAGAACAAGGGTTTGAAGAGGTTTATCATCTCGAAGGGGGCATTCTAAAGTACTTAGAAGAGGTCCCAGCTGAGGAAAGTATGTGGCAAGGTGATTGCTACGTTTTTGATGGCCGTGTTGCTGTCAATCATGAGTTAGAAAAAAGCGGTTACGAAATGTGCAATGCGTGTCGTCTACCCATAACTCAGCATGATATGGAGTCACCATCCTATGAAAAAGGGGTAAGCTGCCCTAAATGTGTCGATAAACATACAGACGAACAAAAAGCACGATTCCGTGAGCGTGAAAAACAAGTTCAGTTAGCCAATACGCGTGGTGAATCGCACGTTGGTGGGGATGCTGATCAAATCATAATGAAGCGTAGACAAGAGAAAATTGCGCGCAAGGAACAACAAAGAAAATCTAAGTGATTCCTGATCTGCTATAGACAGCTTCTATACACTTAAGTAGCCTTCTTTTTGAAGGCTACTTGCCTATTTCAATTTATTACTCAAACCATCGAACTTCCATTAGTCACACAGGTTTAAGCCCTAAATTAAGGTAGTTTCTTGGGATTGAGAATATCACATTCAATAGTCGGTTTTTATAATAGTTTTTATTGGCTCTGAGCACCAAAAAGATCACGACTGCTTGAATTTAGTAATGAGACAACTCTTAGACTCAATGACACCAATATTTCTATTGTCCCTTGGGCAACAACCAAGAACCAATAGATACAGCCTGAACACCCGACACTCTTCCTCTAAGAAGGCATCCCTCCGCAGGCATAGAACGCCCGTTTGAATCAATGTAAATTGCATTCTTTAGATGGAAGTACTGGCTGTCACCGGAATTACTTGAATTCAAAGCCAGTTGGCAATCAAAAGCAAGATTTTCTGTACTATCATGTAGGTGTTCATTAACTAGCTCAAAGTATCGGCGTTCAGATATGAGTTCTCCGGTTAAAATTTTCTCACCCATGAATATAGTCACACCGACTGTCGAGTCATCTTTATCTGTGTGGCTTACCATGTTCTGAAACAGGGACTCATTGCGCTCTATTGTTATCATATTTATTTTTCCTAGCTGAATTAGACTCCTCCAATATAAACGTTTGATGCAGTCTTGTGACATGAATACATGTGAAGTTTTTCTTATTGCTTCTTTATTGACGTATCGGCCACTCTGTTGGACTAGTCCAAATCATGCCGAATAGCATCACATAATTTCATCAATTTTCAGATTTTAATCCATAAAAATCAAATGGTTATGTGATGTATTCAAAATTTACCTCAAAATATTCAGAATATATACTCTATTTCGTCACACCTTATCTACCACCCTAATTCAGCTCAAAGAAGCTAAAAGTTTAAAAGCGGTAGGACGTTCATAAAATACCCTATTTGATACTTTTAGTAGCATTAGCAAACACTGGAGCTTCGGTAATAGTAAGAGCGTCAAGCTCATTGAGCTTGAACAAATGTCCGCTAAATAGAACACCCGTTTCACGGAACTCATTCAGTGTCGCTTTGTCACAGCAACATAAAAGATGTTCGTTAGTCATCGCGAGAAGGCCTGAATAACCGTTTAGACCATTAATTAATTGATGGAATGGCACGGACTCTTTCTTCAAGATACGAGTCGTTAGGATGCACTGTTTGAATTGGTTAGTTAATGAAGTGGGTAGTGTAAGCATAGTCAGGTTCCCCTAAAGCTAATGCAATGCAGCCCACAGCTTAAGCTGTGCTGTCACTTTGCGTCCCCGCCTCACGACAGGTTTGCCCAGTTTGTCCTGTGTTAAGTATAGGCAACATCAGACATAAACGAAAAAAGAGCTGGTTTAAGCCTGTCCTCCAGTCTGATCTTTCGCTTTTATTTCTGAGTTACTTTAGATAGAGTAATGCATGCGGTGACAGCGATACTTCACTCCGTAGTGTTGTGGAAGTCAATAGGATTGACTTCCATGTAAAGAAAATAAAACTATATTAATCAGTTTATTGTCTTGGGTTTCTTGCTGAACAGATCTCACTTTCAAAATCGCTTCGGTAAGGATTGATATCAAGACCGCCCCGCCTTGTATACCTTGCGAAAACGGTCAGTTTTTCCGGCTTGCAGCAGCGTTTAATATCGGAGTAGATGCGCTCTACACATTGCTCATGAAATTCATTGTGTTCACGGAATGATATTAGATACCGTAACAAGGCTTCATGATCGATTTTGGCTCCTGTATAACGGATATAAACACTTCCCCAATCAGGTTGGTTAGTGACCAAGCAGTTAGACTTGAGAAGGTGAGAGCACAAAGACTCTGTAACATATTGATCTTCTGTGGACCCTATCAAGGAGTCCTCATTATAATCAAATGAGTCTACTGTAATATCCAAACCATCAATACAATGTACGTTTTTATCGACTGACGTTTGTTGAGGTTCATCAACAGCAACAAATGATACTAATACTTCGGCTCCAGCGGCTTCACTAAGGTCTTGTTTCATTTGCTGCATAACAAGATCTTGGGAATCGAATCGGGTTTGGTTATAGCTGTTTAGGTACAATTTAAAAGACTTAGACTCAATCAAGTTATCCGAGGTGTGGGGAATCACGAATTCGCCGATTGCAACCACTGGTTTCCCTTTATTATTGAGCCAAGAGATCTCAAAAGCTGTCCATAAATCGAAGCCAGTATGAGTAGCTTGTATACGCTCTTTGATCTCGGCCCGCCCTCTTGCTCTCGGAATTGGATCGAGCAGTTCTGGTTTATATTGAGAAACATACTCTGTCTTTTTACCCAGATTCTTATTATAGATTGCCATTGATTATGACTCCTTGACATTGATTAACCGAGAAAACAGCTTTCTGGCATAATAAATTGGCCCAACACTAACTAACGCATAAAGAACCTTGATGGATACTTGGCTATAGAACATAACCAATAACACATCATTAGGTATCACATTATAAAAGGCAATGCCAATAAACAAAGCACTATCTACCACTGAAGCGATGCTCGTACTGGTAATAACTCGAATGGCTAACCAGCGAGAATTTGTTATCCGCTTAATTTTGTTCAAAATGTAAGCGTTAACATTTTCAGAAATAAAGTATGAGCTAAGTGAAGCAACAAATACGGACATCATACTAGCAACCAATGTTAAGTATTGCTCATCCATCACTTTCCAGGGCTCGATGCTGGGAACAAGCGTCGATAAATAAATAAATGCCAGTATGACAGCATTGACCGTTGTCGATTTAATAATCGCCCTTCTTGCTAATCTCAGGCCATAAAACTCGTTCAAAATATCAACAAAAATGAATGATATCGGATAAAGAAAAATCGCTATCGGTACAACTAGACCCGTATTGAAAATTTCTATCGGCTTAATACCTGTGAGGTTTGACAGAGTAAAAAGCGAACAGAGACAAAGGACTAAAAATGAATAACTCATCCAATAATTTTCATGGCGATCTTCTAATTCGTAGGCACCTTCAAAACTAGATTTTGAGTACGCTTTCTTACACACCTCAACTAATTCATTACGATTAAGATCATCCGCAACATCGCTTTTTAAAAGTTCTGCGGGCGGTATATCAACAACTTTACCCGTTCCTTTTATCATAATGCTTGCAGTCATACTAGGGGTTTCACTAAAACCGATTAACTTGTACTTATTGTTAAACACAGTAGCGCTCCTCAAGAATGCTGCCAAAAAAGTAATCATTGCGCTCTAATGGTTCATCAGAAGCTAACGCACATAAATAGCCATTACGAACAATCAGCTTATTCGACTGTTCAACATGACGATTTGAGCGATCAACGATAAGTAAGTTTCCTCTCGTATAATATTGAGACAATGAGGTGCTGATTTGTATAGCTACAACATTCTTGCTTTGAGAGAAATGGTAAGTCAATGGATAATCCGTCACCATTTCACTAATATAGTGATCACCTTTCAGTACAAACTCATGTTCTGTCAAAATAGGAACGGCGATAGGGTTTTTATTTCCATCGATAGACGTTAGAGGTGAGCCAATATAATGCGATTCAAGAGATTCATTCTGAATGATGTAGCAAGTAGTTCCAAAAAAATCTGCAATTTTTTCTACTGTAGCTGCTTGCACACGTTCAACTTTACCATCCAAGATTTTATATATTGTAGAGCGAGTAATACCCGTTTTTCTACTTAATGATGCTTTCGTTTCTTTCCCTTGATGTAATCCAAACTGAATATTATCTCTTAATATAGCCAATTGCTCACTATTGCTTTTCATATGACAACCTGATTAAAACTTGGGCAAACATAATTCCGTTCATTTTATTTATGATATCAGGAACATATACCAAGTAGTATTGCTATGCGCACATAAATACATTACGCATATCAAACTATGGAACTTTCTCCCCAAAAAATCATCACCAGAAAATAAGCTTTGTTTCAAAATAGCGACTTATTTTCAAGAAAAAACATAAATTATGATAAAGGTGCTTTTCGTTTCTCTCACTGGAATAGATATCTAAACACCCAGAAAGTGGTGTAGTAATATTGTCGACAGCCTATCGGCCATAAAATAGGAATGAGGTCATAAGTTAACCCTAACAAGCCCAACTAAAGCAATCCAATCATACACTTCTCGTGACAAATAGAATGTAATGCCAATGAAATTAGCAAAGTAAGAGACTTATCTCATTTTTTATGCCACTACTTTTCTATTCTGACCAGCTAAGAAAATACATAACCTGCTGATATTAATGAATTTATTTTGAGCGTTTTTTGACAGGTTATTAAATATTCGAAGGTTTAATAAATTAATTACACTACTCTCGCCAAGCAATGAAGGCTGGAGCGAAGAGCAAACAGGAGAAAATCATGACATCAAGGTATCGCTGGCAGCAAGGAGACCAGACATACCAATTCCGTTCGTTAGCCGATTTAATGGCTAAAGCGACTCCAGAACGGTCAGGGGATGCTTTGGCGGGTGTGAGCGCTGACTCAGAAACAGAGCGTGTTGCTGCGCAAATGACACTAGCAGAATTACCACTCAAAGCATTTCTACAGCAAACTGTCATCCCCTATGAAGACGATGAGGTAACACGCCTCATTATTGATACTCATGACATGGAAGCCTTTGACCCCATCTCTCATTTGACAGTGGGAGATTTTCGTAACTGGTTACTAAGCGAAAAAGCCGATAGTGAAACACTCTATAAAATCCGTCTCGGGTTAACACCAGAAATGGTCGCTGCAGTTAGTAAAATAATGCGCAATCAAG
Organism: Vibrio sp. Of14-4; assembly: GCF_022347625.1. Classification (NCBI taxonomy): domain Bacteria; kingdom Pseudomonadati; phylum Pseudomonadota; class Gammaproteobacteria; order Vibrionales; family Vibrionaceae; genus Vibrio; species Vibrio sp. Of14-4. The sequence goes on from NZ_JAKRGI010000005.1 coordinate 36,233, forward strand.
ATCTTATAGCTATTTCTCGAAAATGCCATGTAAAAACAGCCTTTCGCAACACTATAGGTTTACCCGGCAGACTGTCAACTCGATTACAGCCCAACCATCCAACAGACTCTCTAAATGGTATAGCTGCCACTATTTTTGATGGCTTGATGTATGGCAATGGTGACGCTGTAATAGGCATCAATCCAGCAACAGATAATGTTCCACAGACCATCAAATTGCTTGGAATGCTAGATGAAGTGATTCAATACTATAAAATACCGACTCAATCATGTGTGCTTACCCATGTGACAAACACTATAGAAGCAATAGAAAAAGGCGCACCAGTTGATCTTGTATTCCAGTCTGTTGGTGGAACTGAAGGCACCAATCAAGCATTTGGAATTAACCTTGGCATCCTTAAGGAAGCCCATGAAGCTGCCCTTTCTCTAAACCGTGGCACAGTAGGCAGTAACTGTATGTATTTTGAAACAGGTCAAGGGACAGCTTTATCCGCTAATGCCTACTTTGGTGTGGACCAGCAAACTTGTGAAGCGAGAGCATACGCCGTTGCAAGGCATTTTGATCCTCTTTTGGTGAATACCGTTGTCGGCTTTATTGGCCCCGAATACTTATTCGATGGAAAACAGATTATACGTGCTGGTCTAGAGGATCACTTTTGTGCCAAGATGCTCGGCCTTCCGATGGGATGCGATGTTTGCTATACCAATCATGCCTACGCTGATCAAAACGATATGGATAACCTTCTGACATTGCTTGGTGTCGCGGGTTGCTCTTTTATCATGGGAATACCCGGCTCTGACGACATCATGCTTAACTACCAAACAACGTCTTTTCATGATGCATTATACGCGAGGAAAGTTCTTGGCCTAAAGCCCTCCCCTGAATTCGAGCAGTGGCTCATCAAGATGCACATTTTTGATGACATAGATAACCTTGTTTTAACCCAAGGTATAGCAAAGCCTTTTTCCGCCTCAATTCCTACGTTAAGTAAGGATAAGACCAATGGCTAATAACCCTATCCCAAAAGGTAAAATTTCACCACAAGTCACAGACAACCCTTGGCAATCTTTGCGCCAATTTACTTCTGCTAGGATTGCACTGGGCCGAGCAGGAACTAGCATACCAACTCACGAAATGCTTGCATTTCAACTTGATCACGCACGAGCAAAAGACGCCGTACATAGAGCACTAAATATAGAAGACTTGGTTAAACAACTTAGCAAACAAGAAAATATTAAGCAGCATACACCTGATTTACCCATGGTCGTAAGCAGCAAGGTTTCTAATCGATTCATGTATTTGCAGCGGCCCGACCTAGGTCGCCAACTCGATGAAGAGTCATGGGAAAAAATCCAAAACTACCACGACACGAATAAAGCTAACTACGACTTATCAATTGTAATCGCTGACGGCCTCTCATCTATCGCAATACAAAACCATGCAGCGCCTGTGATTGATCGATTAATTTCCCTTCTTTATAAAGACGCTGAACACCATTGGAGTGCCGCACCAATAACTATTGTTAACCAAGGCCGAGTTGCGTGTGGAGACGATGTTGGGCAGTGTTTTAAGGCAAAAATCACCTTAATTCTTATTGGTGAGCGCCCCGGTTTAACTTCTCCCGACAGCATGGGCCTTTATATTACTTGGCAACCCGTAAGAGGAAAAAAAGACTCAAGCCGTAACTGTATCTCAAACATAAGGCCTGAAGGCCTTGGATATGAAGAAGCCTGCCAGAAGGCCTATTACCTGCTAAAAGAGTCGCTCAAACGACAAATATCAGGTGTCGATTTAAAAGACCGAAGCGTTTCTGATAACGGTCAAGTACTCGAAAACCATTCATCAACCAACTTTTTAACTTCACCCAAAAAACAATGATAGAGGGAATTATCATGTCTGATGAACGTCAGAATTATCTTGCCAAGAGGCAGCTTAAACGAGGGTCTGCAGGATGGATCTTACTTGCAGGTTTAGGCGTTTCATATGTTATTTCCGGCGACTTTGCCGGTTGGAACTTTGGCATTGCTCAGGCTGGCTGGGTAGGCTTCTTGATCGCTGCCTTAGCTATGGCTTTGATGTATTTCACACTTGTCTTGTCCCTCGCTGAAATGTCAGCGGCAATACCAACAGCAGGTGGTGGCTATAGTTTTGCACGACAAGCCATGGGGCCACTTGGCGGGTATATAACCGGGCTCTCCGTATTAATTGAATATGCATTAGCACCAGCAGCAATAGTGATTTTTATCGGCTCCGCAGTCAACGAACTGATTGGTATCGATGGCCCCATTGTCTACGCTTGTTTCTACTCTATCTTCATTGCTATTCACCTGTCTGGTATTGGCCAAGCTCTCAAAGTCATGATGGTTATCAGCGCACTTGCTGTTATTGCAATTTTACTGACCGCAACCGTTCTGATTGGACAATTTGACATCAACAATCTTTTTGACATTCCACCAACAACTTATGAAGCAACACGATTGTTACCTATGGGGTGGTACGGAGTCTGGGCCGCACTTCCATTTGCAATGTGGCTATTTTTGGCAGTTGAAGGAGTACCGCTTGCTGCCGAAGAGGCTAAGAATCCAGCAAAGGATGTTCCCAAGGGAATCATAGGCGCTATGGTGTTTTTGCTTTTTACAGCAACACTCGTTGTGTTTTTACTTGCCGGTGCCGTCGGTGCCAAAGTGATAGGTGACAGTCCAGTTCCTTTAGTCGATGCGCTTAATATAAGTGGGTATTCATCTATTGCCACCTTAGTCAACTTACTGGGCCTTGCTGGACTAATCGCTTCTTTCTTCTCTATTATCTACGGTTATAGCCGCTTAGTCTTTGCCCTATCTAGAGCAGGTTACCTCCCCAAAGGCTTATCCTTGACCAATAAAAACAAAGTGCCTGCACAAGCATTAGTACTTCCGGGTATTTTGGGACTTGCCGTCTCACTGTCAGGTGAAGGCGATCTTATCCTCGCGATGGCCGTAGTCGGCGCCACAGTATCGTATGCCCTCATGTCATTAAGTCATATACTCCTGCGTTACAAGCAGCCAAATCTTGTACGGCCATATAAAACCCCAGGAGGCGTAGTGACACCAAGTATTGCTCTGTTTTTATCTTTGATCGCGATGACGGGTGTCTATGCCTTTTCCCCGCCAGCTTTTTTCATGACACTAGGCCTATATATCATTGGCATAGCTTATTACTTGCTTTATAGCAGGCACAATCTTGTTGCTTCAACCGCAGAAGAAGAGTTTGAGATGCTCGCATTAGCAGAGCAAGAATTGGAGACTGAATTCACTAACTAAGTACTATAAAGGCAGGGGATACGATTTCTTCTGCCTACAAAACTTTAAAGTATCCTCACAACACAAACTGTGCAGTAACTGAAACAAATGCGTGGTCACTGGCTTGATTGTCTTTCTCAAAACAAGGGCTAATAAGGTGTGAATCTAGAGTTCGATATTGGATGAGATCGGCCATGGAACAGTGTGAACTTGTGTGAAATTCTTGAGAAAGCAGTATGTAATCCAGTACCTTACCAGTAGAGAAATGATAGTGTGTGGCTGGGCGAGCAGCACTAGGAAGGTCAGGATTGATAATGTCCCAGCTGTCTTGTAATATTAAATGGTGGCTTTCATGTTCTATTGGTTTAGTCAGTAAACCCACCATCTCACTATTTATGGACTGATTTAGATCTCCCATAAGCACTGTTGGCATAGGCTTTTTACTATAGGCCTGTTCCATAGCAATTCTAATCATCAAAGCCTCCCAACCACGCTGTTGCCCCGAGAGCCATTGCCCCAAAATAGCATGAGTTTCTGCGTCTGGTTTTGCCTGTGTTTCTCGCTGTGATTTTAGATGACAAACGTACACCGCTACCTCTCCAATACTTGGAACATCAATAACTGCACAAACTGGCTGGCGGCTAAATGCCAAGTCTCGAATACCATACCCTTCAAGCAGGCTACGTGGAACAGTCACGGCATTATATTGTGTGATTGGGTATTTTGAAGCCAAAGCAACGACTGGATGACTATAGATGTATTCACTTTCAACGTGCGCCTCATCAACACTCACAAAGTAGTTAAACCCCAGCTTAAACAAGATGTCTCTGACACAGTCTATACTAAACACTTCTTGAACGGCGATAATATCGGCATCTAAGGCTTTGATGGACTCCATTGTCCAGTGGCATTTGTTTTCCCACTCTTGCGCTGTATAAATATTCTCAAAGTCATAAAACGCACCAGGTGGCTTAATAAAATTATAAAGATTAGCTGTCGCCAATGTCAGTTTTTTATTCGTAAGCAAAGCCTTACCTCAATCATTTACTAATACTCATACAAATCTTTGCTTAAGAAGCGAACTTCTAACACATCAATCCACTGCTTTAAGCTATCTTATAGTTTAACCTATTCATAGTTAATCTAACCGATTGGCCTTGATAGTATTCCAAAGCGGTTAATCCCCCCTCTTACCATAAATCATGGCAAAAATTCGATTTTTCAATGACTCGAAACAAACCTAGATACCAATAATAACGTCTATAACTAGTACTCAAACTGTATAGTAAGTCATGATTTATTAGAGAGTTATGTATTGGTTAAATGCGCTCAGTCACACTCTTATGGTATAGATATAACAAACAAGGTTGATTACAACCACCAAAACGATAATAATTATCATTACAATAAAATCGAGGTCAGTATGGATTCCCAAACACCGCTTTACAATGCATTCTTTAAAGCTCAAGACAGATTTTTAGATAGCTACACCCCATATGGGTTTGAGCCCGATATCGTTCATGAGTATATACATTCAGCAATGGCTTTATCATCCTTGTATGAGCGAGATACTGAATACGAAAATGCTTTGCTCTGTGAATTTTATCTGCGCCAAGTCTATTTCAACCTGATTGATGCTATTCAAGATCCATGCAGGGGCAAAATCTTCCGTCGAGTTTGCCTAGATGCAATCCATACTCCTCTTCTATGTTTAAAACGTTATTACCATCAATTGGAAAACGGCGATAAAAAGTTTCTACAACTACAACAAAACTTGCAGCGTATTCGCATGCCGCTTGACTAAATTTATAGGATCTCTCATGACACAAACTCCTTCTCAAACAGAATATCGCGTCGAACAAGACAGTATGGGTGAAGTCAAAGTACCCGCTGATGCACTTTATCAAGCACAAACACAGCGAGCTGTGGACAATTTTCATTTCAGTAATCACACCATGCCAAGCACTTTTATCCAGTCATTAGCCTATATCAAACAGTCTGCGGCTCTGACTAACGCACAACTTGGCTTAATGGAGGGCGATATTGCCAATGCAGTTGCAGACGCTGCTCAACATATCATTGATGGTCAGTATCACGATCAGTTTCCTATTGATGTATTTCAAACTGGTTCAGGAACCAGTTCCAACATGAACGCTAATGAGGTGATTGCAACTCTAGCAAGTAAAGCACTTGGCGGGGACGTGAATCCAAACGATCATGTTAATATGGGACAAAGCAGTAATGATGTCATCCCCACCGCCATTCAACTCAGCTGCACACTGTCTGTTGAAAATCAGCTTATGCCAGCGTTAAATCACCTCATTTCCGTTTTAAAAAGCAAGCGTAATGAAATCGGGCATCTCACAAAAACCGGCCGAACTCACCTAATGGACGCAATGCCGGTCACTTTTAATCAAGAGCTTGGGGGCTGGCAATACCAACTTGAGCAAGCAAAGGTGGGTATTGAGCAAAGCCTTGTTAATGTAAAAGCTCTCGCGCAAGGTGGTACCGCTGTTGGTACAGGAATTAACGCTGACCCAAGGTTTGCGTCTGCATTCGCCGATAACCTATCACAAGCCACTCGATTACATTTCACATCCAGTGAAAACTTTTTTTACAACCTCAGCAGTCAAGACGCGATAGTCGCACTTTCAGGGCAACTTAAAACCGCTGCAGTATCGATGATGAAAATTTCCAATGATCTTCGCTGGATGAATTCAGGCCCACTAGCGGGTTTAGGTGAGATCGAACTTCAAGGCCTTCAGCCAGGATCTTCCATTATGCCCGGTAAGGTAAACCCCGTGATCCCAGAAGCCGTCGCAATGTCAGCAGCGCAGGTAATAGGTAATGACTCAACTATTACCATCGCGGGTCAGTCCGGCAATTTTCAACTAAATGTAATGCTGCCTGTCATTGCACATAATGTATTAGAGAGTATACAGTTACTTGCTAACGGCGCTTTAGCATTGGCAGACAAAGCCATTTCTTCTTTCACTGTGCGTGAGGACAATTTACAAGTTGCTTTGGCAAAAAACCCTATCCTTGTGACCGCATTAAACCCAGTGATAGGCTACCTAAAAGCAGCAGAGATCGCTAAGAAAGCATATAAGAATGGACAAGCAATCATTGATGTTGCGGAGCAAGAAACCGAACTCGACAGAGCGACGCTCGAGCGCTTACTTGATCCAAGTAAACTCACGCAAGGTGGTGTTGCAGAGTAACAAATATCGATTGATGGCTTTTGAATATTACACGGCTTTAGCAGTTGAGTTTTTTCAAAAGCCAACTCTCAGAATAACCATAGTAAACCACGCAAACCATGGATGGGCATGTCAATAGCCAACCTCAGTCTTCACCAGTAAGTGGTCAGACCCGGTTGGCATAGATAAACTGTATCGTTGACATATTTTTCTTCCAGCATTAACCGACTGCAACCATAGGTGGTCTATAGCTATCATGGAAGCCGTCGGTGCCCGAAATGATGCTATCCAATTCGGCCAACTCGCCACTGGCGCTTTCTGAAAAGTTGGAAACATCTTCGCAAACCGTAAGCTTGTCGCCGACAAGTTGAAATCGCCAACCACGAGAGCTTCATCACTTGGATATACTGAAAGCAGGGATTCAATGGTTTTTATCAGAGCATTACGCCGATACCATAACTCCTCGGTCCTAGGTGAAGGAGGGTGGGCAACGATGAGAGAAATGGGAACCTGGCGATTAGGGTGCCAAGTACCGCGAATGATGCTCTGAGCATCGGGTGTCTTGAACACTGACATATTTTTTAGCGGTGACACACTAAGAATCATTTGACTCGAAGGATAGCCTACACCTTCCTGCCCTCCATAAGAATAAGGATAAATATCATCTAATAACTTCAATTTTTCCCCAACTTCCGGAGCAACTTCTTGCATCACCACCAAATCAGCAGGCTTAGTCAACAAATAGTTAATGAAAGAATTGACGCTTGGATTTTCGTAGTAAAGATTGTACTGAATAATAGAAACGGAATTTGTACATTGCCCAACCAAGTGCTCGTGTGGCTTGGGAGACATTAATCCAAATGCACCAGCCAAAACAATACATATTGCACTTGGTGCCCACCTTTGACCTAACATCATTAACAGCGTAAGTAGGGAGTAAATCACCAAAAATAATCCTGGATAGGAAACAATATTCTCTACCCACCAAGTAGACTCAAGAAGTGACAAACCTGCCCATGCTAGTGCTGGAGCATAAACTACCAGCCAAATTCTCCAACGTCCCACTCTCAGACCTATTTATGTCAAAAACTCTATAATTATGAACCAAGTCTTTGTAATTAGCCTAAATTAGTGGTGAATACTGTATCAGTAACAGTAATAACACATGCTGATTTAAGGGCCTACCTTATTCTTTCTATCATAGTTAAACATTTAAGTGGTTGTTATTTTGGGAAAAATACTCTTCTGTAAATAAGGACCTTACCAACACGTAATTGACTCCTGTTACACATCACTCTCCTACTTTTCTTATTCTAAAATTAGGTATCAATTAAACAACCAAGTCGGAGTCTGGGGTAAGTTAGCTCGATTTGAGAAAATTATCAGGGTGGAGCCACAGATATTTTTTCCAAAATAAGGCTGTTAATCTTTTAAGTAGCAACAAATGGCCAACACACTCTGAGTAAGCATTGAAACAATACCGCTCAATTGTTTTAAATCTTCCTCAGATATCTAATCGCCGCACTTGGTTTTGTAAAAAACAACTATACTGCATTGTGTACTAACCATTTAATGAGGTTCAACCATGAGAGTTTTGCTGTTTATTTGTATGTTTTTTTCTGCATCAATCTTTGCAAATAACCTGAATGATCTTAACTATATCACTGAGTCATACCCTCCTTTTAATTACAATGAAAACAAAGAATTAAAAGGTCTTTCTATCGATGTTTTAGAGGCAGCGACTAAAGCCGTAGGCGAACCTGTATCACGCAGTAAAATAAAACTTCAGCCTTGGGCTCGGGGTTATGACGCTGCGCTAAAAGGTCCAAAGGTCGCACTTTTCGCGACAACCCGAACTGAAGAGAGAGAGCCAAAATTCAAATGGGTAGGCCCGATTATCGCGACAAAAGTGGTGGTTTTTTCCAATAAAAATGTCACCGTGAGCGACCCATCAGAACTCGGCAAATACAAAATCGGTGTGGTTAGAGACGATGTAGGAGAAGCGCTTTTGAAAAAAGCAGGCGTTCCAGCTTCTGCAATGAAAGTGTCACCGGGTGCCGATCTGCTAATAAAACAACTTGCCGCAGGTCGAATTGACATGTTGGCTTATGAACAAAGCGTAGCGACTCACCTAATGAAGGCTGCAAACGTTGATCCGAGTAAATTTAACGTTGCTTACACTCTCAGTGAAGGGCAGCTCTATTACAGCCTGAGTTCAGATACACCAGATGAGTACGTCAATAAGTTACAAAAAGGCCTTGATCAAATCTCACAATCTGGTGAATTGGATAAAATTAAGAGCCAGTATCAATAATCAACTGAGTAATAATCACCATGCATAAATTGCTTGGCGTGTATGTGTTGAAGCTCTTCACAGCTACCGATACCCATGTCGGTAGCTGTTTTAGTGCCTAACGATCGATTATGACGTGTCTCACAACAACTTAGCTCCGTTGGTATTAAAAGAATCCAGAAAACATTGTTGACACATAAGTTACAATTTTTAGTTTATATTCTATAAAATCTGGTGTCTTCTCCTCAATCGAGTATAGGGATGCGTGCTTTTCATCTGAAAATTTTGTTCACGGTTTTGTTTCCTTGTGTTTGTTTAGCTGCAAATATACAAGAGCAGTGGCAATCTTTTTATCAACGTAATTGGCAAACTGGTTCATTGATAGTCACTGCTGAACAATTCAATCTTTTTTCGCCAAAACTGCTCAGAGCAAACGCCCGTTATCCTAATTTTGCGCGTTACACTTGGGAAGATATTCAGTTTTTATACGACGTTTCAAAAACTTGTCAAACTAACAGCCCTGTTCAAACACATCTGTTAGCGGCAACCGAGTTTGAGCTTGCTCTTTGTAACAACCAACCTATCGATGACACATGGTTCTTCACACATGACCCTATACATCCTGCTGGAGGCAGCTTTTTAGAGCGTTACCTGTCTACGAAGTCAAAGTTCACGCCAAGTGATAATCTACTGCAATATTTAACCCTTTATGACCCTAGACATCCCTTACATAAGCCTCTCTCAACCCTCTCCATTGAAGGAAGGGAAACATTGTTTAATGGATATCGAGCTTGGATGGAAAACGACACATTATGGTTAAGTGCAGAACAAGGTTGGAAAGCCATTTCAAGCAGTACATGGCGCCCTATTGCCCATGAATTAAATATCACATTTACAGGTCCAAGTTGTGAGCTTAGATATAGTAACCTCTGCATCAGTCAGCAAAACAATAACCTGTTGCTACAACGTTTCATAATCGTCAGTATTTCAGTCATATTGCTGTTTATGTTTGGTAGAGGCGTATATTTTAAAAGACAACAAAACCGAGAGAAACGCTTTATTTTGCAGCTACTCACTCATGAACTTCGTACACCGATTACCAGCTTAGGGATGACCGTTGAAATGCTGCGTGATCAATTTGAACAGTTAACAGAAGAAACTCAACAAGTGGTATGGAGACTAGTCTCTGATCACCAAAGATTGGCCCAAATCACAGAAAACAGTAAAGTCTACTTAAGCACACACAGCTCCCATCAATTGTTAAAACAAAGCGCCTATATCAGGGACTGGCTAGATCATATGTGCGAGAAACACAGCGTGACTTATCATCTTAACCAGAATAGAGAGCTAAGGTTACCCTTTTACTGGCTTTCAATTTGCCTTGATAACTTATTGAGAAATGCCAAACAACATGGAAAAGGAGACATTTTGGTAGCAGTCACTTTGACCAACGAACTTAAAATAGAGGTATCAGACCAAGGAGACTTTCCTAGCGTTATATCACGCTTTATAACCGGAACTATGAACAAATCAAATTCAGACAACATGGGAATGGGGTTAAGTATTGTAAGGCATTTAATAACTATGATGGGTGGTAAACTAAAAATTTATCGTCACCCAACTCGCTGTATTTTGGTCCTACCACTATGAAAACATTACTTTTAATTGAAGATGACATCTTACTTGGCCAAGGTCTGATGGCTTTTTTCGAGTCTAATGGATACCAGTGCTTATGGGCTCAAGAATCGAGTAAGGTAGAGAAATACTGGTATAAAGCCGATCTCGTTATCCTTGACAGGCAACTCAGCGATGGGGACAGCTTAAAACATCTTCCTACTTGGTTATTGCTAAAAGCTCTACCCGTCATCATACTCACAGCTCAAGTTGAAACACAGCAAAAAATAGAAGGACTAATGACGGGTGCAAAAGACTATGTCACTAAGCCTTTTTCAAACCAAGAGCTTTTGGCACGAATTGCAAGCCAGCTAAGGCCTTTGGGTGAAAGTTATATATATTATTCCAGTATCGAAATACACCTCGCCAAAAGACAAGCCATATTTGAGGATCAAGCCGTTTCTCTCAAACCAAAAGAATTTCAGCTATTGGTCTTACTTATCCAGAATCAAGGACGAGTATTCCATCGAGATGAATTACTTAACAAAGTATGGGGCTATCAAGCATTCCCAAGTACTCGGACAGTAGATAATCATATTCTGCGCTTGAGGCAAAAACTACCTGTGCTCAATATTGAAACTCACCGTGGAGTCGGCTATCGGCTTAATAAAGCATTATGATGAGAAAAACCCTATTAATTGCGCTTTCTACTTTTAGCCAAATCCATAGTGCACAAGCGAGCTGGTTTGCTGACACACCTCTTCAACCTGTCTATCAAGCACTTGTCAATAATCAACCTCAACTTGCATGGCAAGAACTTATCTTAGCCATGAGTAATAACAGTATTGACAGTCAATATTGGCTACCAGCAAAGCAAGAGATCCTCAAACAAACATCTTGTGGTCAGGAGCTTTTTAACCGTGATGAGTCTCTTCCAGCACAGATCAGCGTCACCTTCATACGGCGCTCGGGCCTATCATCACAGGGATTTCAGATTAAATTATCAGCCGAAGGTACCACAAAAGACAGCATAGTCGAACTAATATCTCCCTCTTCTAAAATACTCCTGCATACCAGTTTATCTAAAAAGACTGAATATCAGGAATTTGAAACAGAAGAAATGCTGAATAAACCCATGGCTGGTATCTACACATTAAATATAAATCAAAAGCCTTACTTGCTGCTCATCACAATGCCAAACAATAAAAGCTGGATTACCTATGACAGCACAGCAAATACGGTTCATACTCTTCCCCAAAAATCAATTGACAGCTGCAGTCAAGCACTCTCATCGTGGCAATGGTTTGATACGACTTACGCTATGCTAGGCGGTAAAATACCTATTGATACTGAGGTTGCGCCAATACCAGTAAGCCCATACCAAAAAGCAAAGCATCTAAGCGCTTCTGTATCGGTATACGAATATCAGCAGGGCATTAAAGTTGGATACGTACAAAGAATATCTATACCTTTTTCTCCAATAACCTTGGAAAGAAAAAATCAAACATGAAACGGTTGTTTTCTGGTGGTTACGTTATAGAACAATAAACTTGTATTCCAATGGTGACATATAGGGGACAAATCCTGCGACCAACTCTCTAATATTGAGCTTGTTCCTATCACTCACTATGGTTTATGTATGTTAAAAAATGTAATTAAGTCTATGGCACTAGCACTAAGCTGCCTTTCGGTTCAATCTGCTACAGCGGCGGATTTGATAAGTTTTTGGGACACCCCGCAACACGGTGCCAATGTGTTCAATCGAATGCCAGCTACCGAAAAACTGTATCCAGACCTTAAAGCATACAATGCGACTTGGGTTCGCCTTGCGTATGACAAATGGGAGTCAGACCACCGTGATTTCCTGATCGGTAATGCCGACGATTATCAGGGCTTAGTCCCGCAAGATCTCAATGTATTGATAAACGAGGTAAACAAAGCAGGGAAAGCAGGACTCAAAGTCGTTATTACACCTTTATCATTGCCTTTTATGCGCTGGTCACAAAATAATGGGCGTCGCTATGATGGTCGCTTATTCGAACACCAAAATAATTGGAATAAGGCGATAGAGTTTTGGGTCGATCTTGCTTTAAAGCTAAAAGATAACCCTTACATCGCCGCTTATAATATCGTTAACGAGCCTGCCCCAGAGAAAAATGCTGGATTACAAGAACATGCATCTCATCAAGAAATGCAGACTTGGTACAAAATAAATCAAGGAGGGAGCCGTGATTTACCTCTCTTCTATGAAAAAGTTATCGATGCAATAAGAAAGGTCGATCCCGCCACGCCTATTATGGTTGATGCAGGCTGGTACGCTGCCGCAGACAGTTTTACCTATTGGAATAAAGCGCTCAGTGATGACAAGGTTTTATACAGTTTCCATATGTACGAACCTTACCAAGCAACAAGCTCGTATAACCTCAGGAGAAAAAAACCATATCAATATCCGGGGCAAGTACCGTTTGCTAATAAGCCCAAAGTAATGTGGAACGCAGATAAGGTAAGCGAATATTTACATAACCCTGTCAGCTGGTCAAAGGCGCATGGAATCCCGATGAACAGGCTGTTGGCTGGTGAATTTGGGTGCGTAAGAAAACTCAACAATTGCGCAACTTACTTGGATGATGTCATCAAGGCTTTGGACAAAAATAACCTACACTGGGCATTTTACTCCTTTCGTGAAGATGAGTGGGATGGCATGAATTATGAGCTAGGCGCAACAAAGGCTGTAGGTTGGGATTACTGGAAAGCGCAGGAAAAAGGCGAACCAGACCCAATCCACTACCAATCATCGCCCTTGTTCTCGGTTATTCAAAAAAAGTTGTAAACGCGTTTTTAGGTAAACTGACGTAAGGACAGGAAATTAGACTGTGCTTAGAGAGCTGTCTACCAAATATTGCTTTCACAAATGAAATTTATAATTTCATATTTATCATTTAACCAAAAGTAACAGAAGTGTTACTTTAGTTAACGTTGGTTACACTGGTACGAAGTTATTCCAAAGAGTCACGAATACTTTATAACAGTTAGGATATGGATATTTAGCCAACAACCTCCAAACGAACAAAATCAAATATAAATTGTTGCCCTTATTTACCCGTACAGTCTGCCCATTGTGCGGGTTTTTTCTATTACGCAAGGGAACACTCATGAGTGATCATGATTCTTTCTATTAAACTGCGATGTTGTGGATATTGCTGAGTCAATTCTTCTGGATTGGCCAGCTCCCAGTCAGAAAAGTCAAAACCAGGTGCTGTCGTACACCCGACCAGAGAAAAGTGCGTTTTATCTTTCACCTCTGCAGCAAACCATGTGTTTTGCGGAACTACGACTTGATAATCAGCTAACTCGTCTTCAAAAGTACAGCCGAGAATTCGTCTCTGATACCCCTCTTCTGGGTGAAAAATATGTATTATGACACTACTTCCTACATAGTGATGCCAAAGCTCATCTTGTTTGAGTCGGTGAAACATAGACACATTGTCTTGCTGCAAAAGATAATATATCGAGGTGGTATAGACATGTTCACCCATAAACCTCTCGGGTTGGCATTTTATAATTTCATTAGAGCGATAAGATTCACTGAAATACCCTCCTTCTGGATGAGGTTTGAGATCTAGCTTGCTCACCAAATAGTCAACCTGATTCGATAACATTAGAGTTATCTCCATGAAATAAAAGAGATTATATTGTTTTCGCTAGAGGCAGCAATATCATCATCTATTCACTGTGAATAAACGTGAGTAATCACCTACTTATTCGGATTTTTATTTATAAGAATATCCATCAATGTAGAGCTCGGGGCATGGGGTAAGCATTTATTATAAAAAAGCCCAGTTACACAGAACTGGGCTTAGTTGATACAGTATTGATGGTGTTACTGAGGAAATACGATGGGTAACTGCTTGTCCTCTGTTAGCGTAACAATATCACTCGCCGTAACCATATGCAGTTTACGGGTGTCGCCCGAGTATTCCATTACTACTGACTTTAACTCAGGTAGTGTCGTGCTCAGCAAGGCTGAAGCCTCCTGATTCGCGGGGGCATAAAGCACTCTCGCTTTGCCTATTGTTTCTTGATTTGTTTTGGTAAATTTAACAATTCCGATCTCTCCAGAATTGTTTACTCTCATATAGATATCGTTTAATGAATAGTACTTGAAATTAGCGGTTACATGTTCGCCCGCAATATTACCTGTCCACTCTGTGTCTTTGAGATCAGTAATCGTGGCTTCTTTCACCAAACGGGTAAAGGTCAAGGGTTGTTGCGATACCTCAGGTTCATCAAAAAATCCTAACTCATCAAAATTATCAAAAGCTTCAATTGACTCAGCGTCATCAGTAGATACTGGGTCAGCACTTTCTGGTGCTTTAGGTAAAAAGGACAGCTTTCCGGCTTCATTATCATACTCAAATGTCGCCATTTGCATCAAAGTAACAGGCCATTGAAGATGGATTCGGTCTGCCCAATCAAAGAACCCGAAATCGATGGTGCCTTGAGTGTAACCATGTTGAAACACATCGGTAAATTCGAATCGAGTTTGAGGTGATTCCGCAGTAAAAAACGGAGCCCAAGTTATCGGATTTTGACCATGAGCTTTTGTCTCAGCCACGAGTCCGGAGTGGGTTTTACTTGATCTGGTAATTCTCAAACCATGTTCATGCGCCACCAATGGCTGAAAACCATAAAAATCAACATCATCTGAACTCGATTGCTGAATGCGTTTAAGGTAGGGCTCTACTGATACCTTCACATTCTTTCCGTCTTCATGTATCCAATACGAATCGTATACTGAGCGTTGCGCCTCAGCAGATTTCAGGCTATCTGTATTGTCTTGCAACCGAACTTCTCCACCTGTTTCTTTCGATTGCAAATGTAAATTAGCTCTCATTGTCCGGATTCCAAAACCAAAATCTGCCTTTTTGAAGGTATTCAGGTTTTCCATATCAGTGTCACTGCATGAGCCAGCAATTCTATCATTATGACGATCAATGACCATGCTGAGGTCACTACTCACTACGTGAGAGTCCTCAGCAACATTCATAGTTCCTGAAAGAGAGCCACACGTGTGATCTAATGTAAATCGAATAGACTGAGGGTTGGCCTTGTCAGCGAACACCAACCTCATCGTCTCGCGATATTGTCCATCGACAACTTCACCGCTCGTCCATATTCTTCCTTCCATTGAATCTGCAAAAGATGGGCTTTGTGCCAGCGCAGCTCCTGAAGAAAACGAAAGTGCAATAATCATTGATAAAGGGGTAATCTTCATTATCATTTTTCCTGTAATAACGTTTCTAGTGATTAAAAGTCTCACTTCCCTCATATCTAAATGCCGAAACATAAGATATATCATTCGACCTTTAACAAGGAAGATGAGTCGGATCCGATCATGATTGCGCGCTCAACAATAAAACTATAGATAACTAATGATTACAACCACTTAAGTATGACTTTAAACACTTTTAAGCCTCTTTATAAAGGCTCGAAAAGACATGTTTTAACTAAAGGTTCTTGCATTCCTTAGAAATAAATGTGCTAGGTTCGAATAACTTTTACTAAGCTTGATGTGGGTAAAATAAATGGCTTGTTTAGAATTGATAAACTTGACTTGAGCCTATGTCTGCTCTGAGTTTTTCGGACGAAAAATATATTGTTTAGGCTACGAGATTATTGCGATACTTATGCAAATAGATATGAAAAAGATAATGTGCCACTACCGACTTGGCCATAGTCATTCGGGCAATAAGGTCAGAAACCACCACTTTATATTAAACTTGACAAGAGCGGTTCCTGCGATTTCAGCAATAAATTGTTACATTATTTTAGTCGTCATAATTCATAATTAAAATCGTATTAAGTAGTGAAAAATAAAAATGTTACTAACTTATCTAGGGTTTTCTCAACTACGACAGAAATTTAAACAGCTGTGGCATATGTGAAATCGAAATGACGTTCTTTTCGTCATGTACTTGGCCATCAATGTTGTAATAGCAAGCCTTCATTCCAGCAACGACAGCCGCTTTAATACCAATATCTGCATCATCAACGGCAATACACTTGTGACATTCAATACCCATCGAAGCAGCCGCATGAGAAAAGATTTTTGGTTCTGGCTTCCAACTATTGATTTCATACGAGCTAAATATTGCCTGTTCACTGAAATAGCCAAGTAATCCGGTAACCTCAAGACCATGCAAGATTTTTTTCTTTGGGGCGCTGGAGGCAATACATATGGGCAAATTATTCGCTTCAAGAAAAATTTTTACATCAGGCATAGGCTCCAAACGTTCATTATAATATGATTTCACCAGTGCGCGATAACGGTCTATAAAATCTTCATTAACCGTCACACCATTGTCTTTTTCAACCTCTGCAATAATTTTTGCTAATTTGTAACCTTTATAGCGTTGAGCAGACATTAATACATCATACTCAATGCCATAGTGTTGAAACATTTTCATTAATGCATAGTTATTTATATATTCACTGTTAACTAAGGTTCCATCAAAATCAAACACAATGCAATTAACCATTGTTATACACTCTATTAATAATCCGCCAACTAATTGGCATTATATAAAGAAAAAATTTTTATATCATTATATCCATTTAAATATTTTCTAATCATGAGTTAAATACAAAAGGGCGTTACCTGAAGTGCCTGTCTTACTTAAGAGAATCATGTTATAAACAAAATAAACAATATAGCATCAGCTCAACGGGACCTATGAACACTTTCGATTACTCTTCACTTGATGGACGCCTGCTTCGTATGTTTATTTGCGTTTACGAGCACCAATCCGTCACTAAGGCAGCGGCTAGTATGGGAGTAACGCAATCGACGGTGAGTCATGGGCTCAATCAATTACGCAAAATCGTTAACGATGAGCTGTTTGTTGCCTGTGGACGCAGTATCGCACCAACTCCAAAAGCAAGTGATCTGGTGGGTCAAGCAAGGGCAATTATCCTTGCAATGCAAGAATTTTCATGCCCAAAAGATTATAGCCCTTCCCTCGATGAGAAAGGCTTTGTTGTCGCCGCCAATGACTATGAAATAGAGACTATTGTAAAACCAAAGTTCGAACAATTTCAGACACAAGCACCTCTGAGCCACTTACATATTGCACCAGCTCGTACCCAAAAAAAGTGGGCTTCGCTACTAAGAGCGGGAGATGTTGATTTAGTTTTGACTCCAGAGCTCACCAGTAACGAATCCGATTTGATTCAAACCAAAATATTGACCGACCAAGATGTTTGCTTTTTCAACCCTAAAAAGCAAACAGCGCCGAAAACTCTTGAACAATACTGCGCCAAGCCTCATGCAATCATGGCCTATGAGCATGTACACCATACTGACATTGATAGCCTACTTCACGAACGCGGTATGAAAAGAAAAATCGTCACCAGTGCATACAGTTTTGCTGCTGTTGCCACTTTGATAAGAGACACCAATATTATTGTTAGCATGCCTTCTCGCTTATCCAAAACAATCTTTCGTGACTTTGACTATGTCCCTCTACCTTTCGATCTTGATCCGTTTAATATCGTTAAAATTTGGCATTGTAGAAATAAAAAGTCACAACGTCACACTTGGTTTAAAAACTTAATGCAGCATGATTAATAATATTGACTAACTCATCGAATTTGTTCATATCACCTATGGTTAATTTCCTGTATGACCGATGAATTTCACCCGATAGCATTTAGATTCTCAATAAGAAGTACTTAGAGGAAAAGATATGTCTATTAAATCTGCTGCTATCGGATTCGCTATGTGTCTACTCGCTGCACCGAGTTTTGCTGACCTTAGCACCATTAACAAACAAACGAGTAACGCGATAAAGCTCGCAGAAGGTTTTTACCAAGATGTTCTGATGTACCGTAACCTCAATAACTTTGAAAAATATATAGGTGATACTTACATCCAACATGCCCCAGCTTACGGGGATGGCCCTGTTGAGTTAATGAAGGCGATTGCGGGAGAATTAACGTCTGATCCCAACGTAAACATTGACATCTATCGTACCATCG
This sequence comes from Vibrio sp. Of14-4, assembly GCF_022347625.1. Taxonomy (NCBI): domain Bacteria; kingdom Pseudomonadati; phylum Pseudomonadota; class Gammaproteobacteria; order Vibrionales; family Vibrionaceae; genus Vibrio; species Vibrio sp. Of14-4. The sequence goes on from NZ_JAKRGI010000005.1 coordinate 54,655, forward strand.
CTGAAGGCCCTTATGTGGCAATACACTCAGTTTGGACAGCTTCTGATAAAAGCCAATACGTATATGTAGATATTTGGCGGGAAGAAAATGGTAAATTGGTCGAGCACTGGGACCACTATCAAAAAATTCCTGCTTTATCAGCCAACAAGAACACCATGTATCAAGGTCCTGAGGTGAATATTTACGATAGCACTCAAGATATCGAGCGTAACAGGAAAAGAGCGATTTCAATCATTAAAAGCTTTGATAATCCCGCCAATAAAATTGCTGTGAAAAAATATGTCTCCGATGAAACCTACATTCAGCATAATCCAGAGGTACCTGACGGGAAAGACGCCTTACTTGGCTATCTTGATTACCTACATAAAAATGACGCTAAATATAGTACGCAAATAGCCAAAACTATTGCCATGGGCGATATGGTCTTGGTCCATTCAAAACAGATAGACTTGAATAAAAAAGACGACTTAGGTACAGGATATATTGACATATTCCGTTTTAATCATGATGGCCTGATTGTCGAACACTGGGATGTTGTAGAAACTCAAACCGGAAAATCAAAAAACAAAAATAATGTTTTTTCTTACCCCAAAGTGCCTTAGTAAAAGCCAAGCGATATCTCGGAAATCAGTGATACCAAGCGTTAAAGGTCCTTGATTAAAGGACCTTTCTCATAATGCGTATCTAGCGAAACTGAGGCATGTGGTCTCGATTTGCTTCAATAGTTTCATCTAAGGCTTTTTCCAAAACTGTGCCTGTAGTGACCAACGGGTTTAGGATTAGTGCGCGATGAGCAGCGTGACGATCGCCATTAACAGCGGCTTCTACCGTCAGTGACTCAAATTCTTTAATCAACTGGATAAGCCTTAAAGTATCGTCTGGAAAAGGCGCGACATTAAGCGGCACTGGCCCAGCCTTGGTGATCATACAACTCACTTCAACGGCGCAGTCATCTGGTAGTCCATTAATCGCCCCATTGTTGCGAGTATTAATATGCATAATAGTGCGTTTGTCATTGTAAATGGAGCTCATTAGTTCACACGCTGCTTCTGAGTAATATTGCCCGCCGCGTTTTTCCAGCTCTTTTGGCTTCTCACTTAGATTAGGGTTTCGATAGATCTCAAACAAGCGTTGCTCCATGGCTTTAACCACTTCCCCACGCGTACCCTCATCACTGGCTTCTGTGAGCTCCTGCTTCATAATATCTTCACTGGTGTAGTAATAACGTAAATAAGCACAGGGGATCATCCGCATGTTGCATAACAACTCTGCAGGCCACTCAAATGGAGGAATATTGCTGGGTACCAGAGGATCATTACCAGCAAGAATTTCATCCATGACATCCTGCATTTTGTCACGTCCTTCATGAAGTATTTGACGTGCCCAAATAAAGTGATTGAGTCCAGCAACTTGTAGAACAAAATCTTGTTCATCAGCGTCTAGAATACTAGCAATCCCCTTTTGCATAATCACAGGGACATTGCACAGACCGACGACTTTAACCTTGGTATGTTTTAGAATTGCTTCCGTTACCATACCCGAAGGATTAGTGAAATTAAGCAGCCATGCATCAGGGCATAAGGCTTCCATTTCCCGACAAATTTCCAGTGCAACAGGAATAGTTCTGCATGCATTAGCAAATCCCCCAAGGCCATTAGTCTCTTGACCTATCATGCCATATTTCAATGAAATACGTTCGTCACGGATCCGCCCCTCGAGGCAACCAGCTCTGAACTGGGAGCAGACAAAATCGGCATCTTTAAGTGCTTGTCTGCGATCAAAAGTTACATGTACCGCAATATGAGACAAGTTGTTTTTCTCAAGCATACGACGTGTAAGGCTACCTATAATGCTTACCTTATTTTCACCATCTTTAATATCCACCAGCCAAAGCTCTCCAATGGGGAGTTCATGATGCCGTTTTATGAGCCCTTCAATAAGCTCTGGTGTATAGCTTGAGCCAGCACCAATAATTGTGATCTTGAGATGTTCTTTCATCAGGAAATTTCCCGCTAGTGGATAAGTATTGTTAATTTAAAAACATCAAAACCTACAAAACAAACCAAAAAACCCGTAACATGAATTAGCATGACTAATTCATAGAGATCAGTAATGGCACAAAAGCAGCAGATGCTATCAAATATGTACACTTTCTCCGTGGCTGGGAAATGTCTCAGTTTTACTAAAACCGCAGAGGAACTATTCATTACTCAAGGAGCGGTCAGCCAGCGCATTAAGTCACTGGAAGCGCAGCTCGGGTTTAACCTATTTGTCCGCATGACTCGACGCCTAGAGCTGACGAAGGAAGGAGAACGGCTTCTACAGGCGTTAAATCAGTCATTCGAAGTGATATTTTCTGAACTAGAAGACATTAAATTCAATGAATTACGTGGTGAACTCTATATTGGTGCTGCGCCTACCTTTGCTCAAAGTTGGTTACTACCAAGACTACCCGAATTTCAGCGTTTGTACCCCAACCTGAACGTTAAACTCAGAGTCAAAGCCAGCCGTCTCAACTTTCAGCATGAACCTGTTGATATCGCGATTTACTACAGTTCAGGCGAGCATCCTGGTTTTTATCACCAAAAGCTGTTCGATGAGAAACTTATTCCTGTGTGCAGTCCTGATTACTTCAAAACCCACTTTTCAAATGAAAATGGCATATTAAGTCAGCTCTCTAACATCACTTTTATACACTGCAATGAATCCATAGAGACAGGAGACTACAGTCAAGAATGGGATCTCTGGCTGAAAAATCAAAATGATGAAAGCCTCTGCTCAATCAATACAAAGGAAAAAACCTACTTGTTTAACCATGCAGACATGGCAATGATAGCCGCAAAAAATGGAATGGGGGTGGGTATGGGGCGGCTATCTCTCATCAAGTCTAGTTTGGACAAAGGAGAGTTAGTCACACCTTTTAACCAAGTTAACGCTGAGCTAAGTTATGATTTGATCTGTTTAAATGGGCAGCAAAATAGGCCCAAAAACGCCGCCTTTATTCAATGGTTAGAGGCTCAGTTACAAAATAGCCCAAGCAAATAAAAAAGCGCCTAGGCTAACAAATCAATGATACTAACTTAGTGCAAGCTCTTTTAGCCTCTCCCCACTGAGTCGATATTTTATCCATTCATCTTGAGCTTTCGCACCAACAGAATGATAGAAATCGATCGCAGGCTGATTCCAATCGAGTACTGACCATTCAAATCGCTCACAGTCTTTTTCTAAAGCCAAATTTGCCAAATGTTTTAAAATTGCTTTCCCAGCTCCCAAGTTGCGATGATCCGGTGAGACATATAAATCCTCTAAATAAAGGCCATTTTTTCCTAGCCATGTTGAAAAACTGTAGAAGTAAACAGCAAAACCCACCGGTTGATCATCAGCTAAACAAATCAATGCATGAGCTGTAGAGTGCTTTGAAAATAAGCTCTCTTTTAATTCTGCAAGCGATGTTTTCACCTCATGCTGAGCTTTTTCATAAATAGCCAAATCAATGATGAATTGTAGGATCAATGGGGCGTCTTCAATACACGCTTCTCTAATTGTGATAGTTTTCATTCGCGTCCTTTTTTACATATAACAAGATAACACCCGCCTTTTGCGATCGTGATTACATTGACAGGCATTAGAACTAGTGTAACCTCTGTTTATAGATGAAAGAAATGCAGTTTTTACAGAGAGCTAATGCATAATAAACATGACTTCGCTATCCTCTATCGACTTGAACCTGATCCACCTCTTTGCTGTTTTGTACAAAACTAAATCAGTGAAAGAAACCGCTGATACCTTAAATTTAAGCCAATCTGCATGCAGTCATGCGCTGCAAAGGCTGCGAGAACGGTTGAACGATGATTTGTTCGTGCGTATTGGAAACACAATGCAACCGACCGAATACGCCAACACGATAGCAAACAGACTCATACAAGGAATAAGCCTGATAGAGGATGGCATTACCTTCTCTTCGGCTTTCGACCCAAATGCCGAGCAGACATTTAGAATAGCAGTTACTGACTATACCAGTTGGTGCATGCGCGATTTTATCGCAAAACTCAGTCATGATTATCCAAATATCAAAATTGAATTTCTTAACCTTGAAGAAAGGCTGCCAGAGATTGCTTTACGAGAAAGTCAGTTCGATTTAGTGTGCGGATTTGCGCATGACATTGAAAGCTTTGAGAGTATCAGTAATCAAGTATGGTTCGATGATCATTATGTGTGTTTGCATCACCAAGAGCACTCATACCAAAGCGAACTGAGTTTGGAAAAATTTCTCAGCTATTGTCACGTTGTGGTAACACCTTGGAACGAAGCAAAAGGGATCCTTGATATCACCTTATCTAAACTCAGAAAGAAGAGGAAAGTTGCAATCAAAACACCCAGCGTATTATCCGCTCCGATGTTTGTGATTGATAGTCAATATTTGCTAGCCATACCCAAAAGATACGCAGACCATATTGCTCAACAGTTGTCGATAAAAATATCCCCACTCCCATTTGAAGTACCGAACTATCAAGTAAAACTGTATTGGCATAAAACGCGGAATAATGATCCGAGAATAGAATGGTTAGTGGAGAGAATTACCAACTCTTAGACAAAGCTCAAAACTTAAAAGGCTTGGTGATAACCAAGCCTTACCCTACTACTTTTTGAACGTTAGGTTCAATGTTAATGGCACTTTATCGGAAATTTTAATACCGCCGACCAATGCAGCTAACTTATTTAGGTTGTCGCTAGGGATACCAAAATCACTCGCACTGATAATCACGGGCGCACTAGAACTGACCATAACAATCTCATCCGTTTTAAGCACAACTGTAGGAAAGTTGATGGTCTTAGTGTTACCAAATAATGTTACTTCTGCTGGTATCAGCATCTTATGAGAGCCCTGCCCTAAATCAGACCAGTTCACATTACCGGAGGCGGTAACATTAGGGAATTTAGCCGATTCAAAAAAGACGTCATTCAAACGCGTGTCGCGAATAGAAATGCCAGTATCAATGCCTTTAAGATCGACATAAATTTCAAACTTTCCACTGGCGGCTAATGTACCAGAAAGTGTATCTATTGTTGCCGGCTCAACAACAAACTGTTTTTTGATGGTAGCAAAACCCACGGAAGAAAGCTCGGTGTCAAGATCATAATCATCGTTTGCCAGTAATGTGCTTGAAAACAAGGCACAGACAATGCTCAATGAAGTCAGTGTTTTTTTCATTATTATTTACCAGACGTAAGGAATCGGAATGTATTTAATTAGTATGTATTAAGCTATGCAAGCGCTTTTATCACAAAAAATATAAGAAAATTTGCAACACATAAACAATGGGAGATTGGATGCAACTCATCAAGTTCAAGTATCCTTCAATGAGCTCCCTTCTCATCTACAGGTATGTAGGCATTGGAGCAATAGAATCTAGTGTTTCCATAACATGAGCTGTCGTCACTGGTTTACCTGACGATAATGGGAATACTAATGTAATACCTGAGCGCAGTAGTAGATGATAGTGCGTTTCGATAGATTGAGTCTGCCCATGTTGTTCAAAATCAGTCACCACTGTTTGAGCCGCTTCAATCGGGAAAAGACGATTTTCGTATCTTAAACTCACATCATTGGCACAACAAATATCACCCAGTAAAGGTAACATGGCATTTATGTCATTCAGTTCAAATGTAATCACTGGCACTCCTACTTATAGCTCGCTAGCTTAAACCCATATAGCATTTCGCCTTATGTACAAGAACATAGAGTCTTAACCACGAGTATCGAATTTGGGGACACGGATAATGCCAAAGAACTGAGCATCATAAATAATAAACCTACCTGAACTTTCATGATCTAAGCGTTCATAAGTAATAGTCTGCTTTTATCCGACTATTTCTCAACAAACTTAAACCTTTAATGCACCATGAATAGGTCAGAAAGCACCTTGGTCAAGCAATAAATAATGAATTGACCTATGACCTTATTTCATTTTTTAAAGTAATTAATTCTTATAAGCTGACAACATATAGTTTGCAATTATTTACAAACTCGCTATTTACATGCTTAGTGACTTGTGAAATGAGATCATTTATGTAGATAGCCAAGAGTGATGAGAGAGCTAGAGGCTATGATTACACGTATTGAAGAAGTGATTCACTGTGCAAAGTTACTCGAATTTAACGTAACCGACGACAATGTAATCGCCTGTATGGTAGCTGCTGTGATGTGCCCTGGACATGAAAATAATATAGGTGCCATATTGTCTGCAATTTACGCTAATCAGTCATGGGGACTCATACAAGCACTAAAAACAACCAGAGAGTATCAAGTGTTACATATTAAAGTCTCTGATGCCCTACTAGAAAAACTTACTCAACACTCGCCATAAAAAGGACGAGAATACAATCAGTTATTCTGATTGATGTCCAAATGTTATATTTTACCCAGGCAATGTTATGTATAAAGAACTAACCGAAAGACTTGATCAAATTGGACTGACTTATGATAAAGACGAGTTAAAGCTTAAAGTGGATCAAGCAGAAAAGCACGCAGTTGCACAAGCACTTATTACGAAAGCTAAAGAAATTTCATTTGCATTAGAATCAAACCAAGCAAAATCGGTTGTCGCTGCACTGAGTGAAACCTTCGCACCCGATTGCCAAGCAGCGGTGAATGCTCTTTTACACTACAGCCAACTCAACGCTAACGATCAACTTGAGTACAGAGAACAGCTTTACACTCAATTTATCCGCCACACATCTGTTTTTGATACTGTAATGCAACTAAACGGTGAGTATGCGAGGCGTTGGTTCTAAGCCTTCTGGTACACGATTTTTTGATTTATTTCTGTATCATCGAGAGATCTGCACACTCAATCCCCATTGCACGAGTCAGTGCTCTAACCGCTTTTTCCCGATATTGCTCAATTAATTTGGAAATAAGGTCAAAGCGGTCTTCTTCAAGTTGTTCTACCATCGTCTGGTATAGTGCTTCATCAACCGATGTCTGAATTTTCAATATACTCGTCTGGCCGCGACCAACCGCTGGTTGCCATTCTATCCAACCTAAAGCAACTAAACGCTTTATAATCAAAGCGACATTCCTCCTCGATGAAGCTAGTGCTACTGCCAAGTCTTCTACGAGCACATTGTAAGTATTGTGGCACTTATATGCCTTCAATAGTTGATTTAGACGGCGAATATTACTTTCTGCCATAACTTTCCTCTCAAAATACAAGTTAGTGGTTAAAGCGCTATGTTTAGGAGCGCTTACCTCCTTTCTAGTTTTAGGGAATATCCTTTCGTCCCACTATTGGGCACTTTGCCTAATCCATTCTTACAAGAGTGTTCTTTGCGCAAAACAAGCAAGCTATGCAGAAAACTCTACCTATTTAGCTGATGTTTGAGCGCTTATAATGGCTGGGCTGATTCAGATTAATGGCCCTATGCCTGTATGAATCCTCACTAATAGCTAAAGTATTTGCTATTTGCGGGCTATACCTGTCTATGCCTGCGTACTTTTCCTCAGATATGTTTTCATATCTGAGGATTTTTTTATTTCATATCAGAAACCTAACTCGCTACATACAAGGGTTTCTATGGGGATGATATTGAAATTGCTGATAACGCAATGCTTCTTTGCAAAGCGAGTAACCATCAAAGCCATCAATAACAATAAAAAATACCGCATAGAAACTAAGTGCAACAAACAGCGCCAGGCATAGCGGGACAAGCAATTTCATAAAAATCTATATAAGAATTCGGTACAAAGCCCTAAGCACTCACAAACACGCTTAGGGCTTTGTCATTAGTTAAATATTACGCTTGGCTATATCAATAGCAGCATTTAAGTCTGGCAATAGTGTTAGTTCTGGAACACGCTGGATATAGAGAATGCGATCATCCTTTCCAACCACAATGACAGCTCGGGACAACAGGCCTAACTCTTCTATGTGGGCGCCAGTCTTTTGACCGAACTCATGATTAAAAGAGTCTGATAAGAATGATGCCTTCTGGCTCAATTTTTTGTCAGCTATGAACCGAGCTTGAGCAAATGGCGTATCGGCGCTGACATTTATGAACTCAATTTTTCCATCATATTGAGGGTTATCTTGAGCTATTTGATCAAATGCTATGGCCTGCTCAACACAAACCGGGGTATCAACAGACACCAAAACATTATAGATACGAACCTTGCCACTGCCTTGAGTTTCAACTTTCTCTAGACTTGAAGTTGAAAGCATCATAGAAGGAATAAGGTCACCTTTTGCCAACGTCTGACCACCAAGGTTGAATGTTGTGCTGTATTCCAAAGTTACACTCTGTGTTTCACCCAAACCAGCAGATTGATCCGTTACCTCAAAACCTGCATAAGCCCAAGCAGAAGTTATCATTGTTAACAGAGTTAGAGCTCGTTTCACGATGATACTCCCTTTACCGCTGCTACTGCCTGTTGGTAATTAGGTTCATCCGCTATTTCAGCGACAAGTTGAGAATGCAATACTGTCCGCTCCTCATCTAAAACAATCACAGCTCGTGCAGCCAAGCCACGCAAAACAGAGTCTGAGATAGCGACACCATGATCCAATGCAAACGTTGGTGAGCGGAAAAATGAAGCGATAGATACATGATTTAGTTCATGTTTTTCGACGAAGCGAGTTAGCGCGAACGGTAAGTCTGCTGATACACACAATACAACTGTGTTCTCAAGATTTTCAGCTAGTTCATTGAATGCACGAACGCTATTAGCACAAGTAGGCGTGTCAACACTTGGAAAAATATTCAGTATTAGCTTCTTGCCTTCAAACTGTTCAAGGCCGATATCAGCTAAAGCATGATCACACAAAGTAAAACTAGGCGCGACTTGACCTTGCTGTGGCAATTCACCGGATAGCTCAACTGGATTTCCTAAGAATGTGACTGACATAGTTACCTCTTTTATTTTAACTATATTTGTTGGTTTATCTTGGATTGAAAATGCAGCTTTATACAAAGGCGAGCGTCAGTGCGCCCCGCTGCTCTTTTCAACGACCTATCCATAATGCCTTTAGTTTCGTCAAACCTTGAATGAAGTTATAACAACCTTTATGAATCACACCAATCATCATTAAGCTATTGTTTTTTAAGTACAAAACAATGTAAATCACTAGTGTATTTATACTAAAACATGTAAAAAATGTTCATTTATTGTCTATTTTAATCTATTACTAGCTATGAAATATCAACCACTTAGATAGAGGGGTGTAGGCTTTAGTTTTAACACTAAAGCCAAGGCGAGCACTTGGATTAACAATTAAGATTCAGAGTCAAAAAATCTTATGACTGCCAAGATAATGTTCAATTAAGATATTGAAAACTAGAGAGGATTTGCTATTTTCTATGGAGTGTCAGATGCTAAAAGAGTCTATTTATATCACTATTGGCGCCGGACGTGACATTTTACGCCCCCATCCAAAAGTTTTGTAAAACATACGACTTTGCCTTCTTTGTGTATTATTTGTAGTTTCTCTTCGCTTATACGCCGTAAGTTATGAGCCTCTATTTCAGTTATGTGGCTTCTAGAAAGCGCACCGTCAGGAAAGGTAAAATCGGTAAACTGAATCAAGCCTTTATCATAAAATTGGGTGTAATAACTAAAGTATAACCCTTTAGGCTCTCCATATATTTTCCTACTGGTGTGAGATTTTTGATTTAAGAACAACCTATAGTTAATCGTATGATAATCCTCACTAAATAGGACATCTCCATCAAGACTAAAACTCAGGTTGTTACTGTAATAAAGTAGGCTCTGCTTGCCATTCATTACCTCTGGCACATCGCGCAGTTTTAAACCTATGTTAGACACTGTTGCAATAACAACCAAAACAAACAGTGCCTTAAGAACCTTATCTACAGACATCACGCACCGTTTCTCCAATAAAATAGAAGTTTTCACGCAGTGAGAAGTTCAAATTCTTCACTTGCTGATCACCACTGGATTCAGATCGGTAGACACAAGACAAATAATAGTTACTAACGCCTGTCGAAATTAATAGGTCAGTCACTGGGGAATCATTTAAATGGCTACTGTTTTCGCTCAAGTATCGATACATAGCCTCACTTGCCTGATTATCGAAGTAGAAATAATCTCGTCCATCACGCTCAGTCTCAACCCATGTGTCTAAGGGAACATTCCATGAGAATGTCAAACGGTGAATAGCAGCCGAGCCTTGAATAAGTAATACAACGCCTAAAACAAGCGCAAGCAGCAGTTTGAATTGTTGTCGATAACTGTACTCATTGACATCCTCTGTTTTAGGTTCAGTTTGTACAGGGTTAGGACTAGAGACGGCTGAATTATCACTCGATAGTTTCTCGATATCGACTAATTCCACCACATTTTCAAACAGCATGTAGCCACGAGATGGCACTGTTTTAATAAATTTTTGTTCTTTACCACTATCACCTAAAGCGATACGAAGTTGTGCGATGCACTGAGTCAAACTATTTTCAGAGACGACACGTTCTCCCCATACTTTTTCAAACAGCTCCTTCTTAGACACAACTTGCCCTTGCTGAGCAATCAAAATCTCCAGCACACGGCACTCTGTGCCCTTGAGCTTCTTAGCACTCCGATTTTTAACATGAACAAGCTGCTCTCGCGCTAGAGGGTACAACTGCCACAAAGATTCATAATTCATATATGCTTAACTAAGTTTTTCAACAAAATCTCAGACTATATGCCTAAAGCCCCTGCTTTCCTTAAGCTTAGCCGTTGTTGGCCTTTACACCCCGAATTTCAGAGTGTGACATCACTCCACCTTGGAGCCACGTAGTTAAATTAGATACACCGATAGTGGGGAAGTGCCCTTAGCTAACAAACCTGTCTAGCAAACTCGATGGAGTGACTCTTCTTGTCACTTTTCAGCGTACAATACTGATTAATATTATAAAAAACAATAGAGAAATATTACAGTTTGTTATAAACAACTAGGAACTATACATGGTGTGGAATAAGAAGAATAAACACCAATAGCTTTGAGTACGAAGTAAAAACAATACTAAGTATTTTCATAAAATATCTTTAATATTAAATAACATAGACCAGACAAATGAAAGTCCACTTCAAAACTAAAATAGCAAACTAGCGATGCGTATAAGTTCAAGGAACCGATCCCATGTTAAAACTCTGCACTGACTAAAAAACATAGAGGTAAGACCAGTTTTCAACATTTTTACTACTGAAAAGATTAGGTTTATCAACTCAAAGACACCTTCAAATGGCTACCCGTAAACGGGTAAACGCGAGAAAACCATACAAACAGGACGTATGGTTTTCATCTTGAGTGATACTCGGTTTATTTAACGGCCAGAACTGATTGAGTGGTTTGCAATAAGACGATGCTTTAACTTTTGTACAAAGCAATTTAGATCATCCAAAATCAAATACAAGCAAGGTACGAGGATCAAGGTCAGCATAGTGGCAAACAGAACAGCAAACCCCAGAGCGACTGCCATGGGAATGACAAACCTTGCTTGCAAGCTGGTTTCAAACATAATCGGTAAAACTCCGACGAATGTTGTAATTGACGTCAGAATAATTGCCCTAAACCTAGCACAACCAGCTTCGACAACCGCTTCTTTGACAGACAATCCGTTGTTTCTAACTTGATTGACATGATCTGTCATAACTAAAGAGTCGTTAACCACAACACCCGCCGCCGCAATGAGACCAAATGTGGACATCATACTTAGATCAAGACCAAACCAATAATGCCCCCAAATCGCTCCGGTCAGGCTGAATGGAATAACTGACATAATAATTAACGGCTGGGTATAACTTTTTAGTGGGACAGCAAGCAAGATATAGACAATAATCATACCTGCAACAAAGAAAATAATTTGCTCGTCCTGCTGTGCTTGCTGCTCTTCAATCGAGCCGCCAAGCTGGCTTTTCACCCCTCTGTATTGGGACAAAATGTCGGGCAAAATGGATTCATTGACTCTATCAACCACTTCATTAGGCTCAACTTGCTCCTCATCAATCGACCCAAATACGTAAACACTGCGAAAGCCACCCTCACGGCGAATACTGCTCACTCCGGGCTGCTGAACGATATCAACAACATCACCTAACATCACTTTTTGTCCATCTGGCGTCGTGATTAGCGCATAGCGCAGAGAGGCGAATGCTTCACGTGTCAATTGAGGGTAACGAACCATCACTTTGACTTCCTCACCTTCTCTGATCATGCGCTGTGCTTCTCCACCATAGAAGCTGACTCCTACCTGAGTACCAATATCAGATAAGGTGATACCCAAATCATAAGCGACAGGCTTAAGTGACAGCAGTATTTCTTTACTTCCTGTGTCCATTGACGACGAGATATCGAATAACCCATCTTGCTGCTGTAATTGCAAAATAAGGTCTCGCCCAGCGGCATTTAGCGTTTCTATATCAGAGCCATACAGCAAAAATCCAAATTCATCTCCTTTATCACTATCATTGACGTTATCAGACACCGTCAGCGTTTTCTTGCCTGGTATGTTGGGTATTGCTTCTCGCCAGCGGCGCGCTAACTCAAATGTATTGAACGGCCGCTTTTCTTCATCAACCAAAGCGATCACCATCAAACCTTCTTTACGCCCTTGATTAAATGTCAAGATATCCCGAATCATCTTCTGCCCAGTTTGCTGCTCTATTTCTTCATCAATGTTAAGCACCGTAGTTTCAATTATCTTTAGAGCTTGAATCGTCTGTTCACTCGATACATTGTCATTCATGATGAGTTTGATGGTAGGAAAATCATGAGGAACTTTAGGTGAAGGTATAATTCGGACATAATTCCCCATCACCAAAGCAACACTTATCGCCAATACAGCGATAAAGCTTGCTAGTACACTCCAGCGCCAATACGTACAATAAACAACAAAGCGGCGATATGGTCCATTGACAAAATTAAAAAAGTTTTGATTAAATCGATAGCGCCAACTGCCTATTTCAATTGGTTTAAACGTTGAGTGAGCTAAATGTGCTGGCAGAATTAGCTTTGATTCAATCAAACTAAAAACCAAACAGAGGATAACAATGGCAGCGATACCAAAAAAGAATGCACTTTCAATACCTTTCGACATAAGAAAAGGTGCAAAAACAGCAATTGTTGTCAGAACGCCAAATGTTGCAGGTGTTGCCACTTTTAGTGTGCCACGGACAACACTATCAATGCCACTTCCATGCTTTTCTATTTCTGTGTAGGCACTTTCACCTATAACAATGGCATCATCTACCACAATCCCGAGTACCATGATAAAGGCAAACAATGACACAATATTGATACTCACACCAACCACTGGCATCAACATAACTGCGCCCAAAAAGCAGACAGGCAAACCAATCATCACCCACATCGCGAGCTTGACACGCAAAAACACACTCAGCATTAAAGCAACAAGTACAGCACCCTGAAGTAGATTTTTTAACATCATGTCGAGACGCGCGTTAAGATAGTACGTCATATCAACTAATGTCTTGATTTTGATATCGGCTGGAAGTTGTGGGTTTTTCTGTTCTATATAAGCTTTGACTGTTTCGGCAACCGTCACCATATTTTGATCTTTTGTGGCATTCACAGAGAGATAAATTGCATTTTCACCTGAATACTTAAAGTAACGTTCGTCCTCGGTAAAGCCATCTTTAATAGTCGCAACATCTTGAAGTAAAACCTTACCACCATTGTTTCCTATCTTAACAGGAATATCTCTAAACTCATCGCCGCTATAATATTGGTTCTCAATTCTAACAGAAATGAATCCTCCATCGGTTCTGACTTCGCCTGCTGAATAATTCGCTGAGTATTGTTGGATTGCGGTGCTGATATCCATCAATGTCAAGTCATACTTGCGCAGCATCTCGGGTTCGACTTCGATACCAATCTCATATTCTGGTGCACTCAAATCAACCAAAGAAACATTATTGAGTTGCAATAATTCATCTTCAATTTGCTTGGCTATAGGCTTAAGCTCCAGCAGGGGCCTATCACCAGCTAGAACAATTTGAATAACATCCTGCTGAAATTCATATTGATAAACTTGAATCGGCTCCATACCAACTGGAAAATTAGAGATCGAGTCAACTTTTTGTTGCACCTTATCAAGAACATCCTCTATCTTTTGGTCCACATCAATCTCTAGCTCTATCGTACCACCGCCACGATAGACGTTAGTTATCGCTTGTTTAATGCCAGAGACATTTTTTAAAGATTCCTCTATTTTTATTAAGATACTTTCTTCAATTTCTTGAGGGGAGGCACCGGGATACTGAACTTGCACATTAATGTAGTTGACTTCAAGATTGGGAAACATCTGTCTTTGAATAAAAAGAAAGCTGACTGTACCCACAATGAGAACGAACATCATCAGTAAATTTGCCGCCACTGGGTTGTGTGCGAAATATGCAATCAGACCTCTAGGTTTTCTATCATCCATGCTTGCAAGCCTTACTGTTTTGATTCGTCATTAAAAGTACTAAGTTGGACTTGAGTCCCCTTTTGCGGATATTCAGGTACGGTCAACACCAGCCAATCGTTATCTTTTAAACCTTCATTAATGAGCATAAATTCTTGTTCTGCGCGCAATACATTGACAGTGCGAGGCTCAAGCTCGTTGTCCTCATTAACAATCCATACCTGACGATTATTCACTAACTCTTGGGGTAGACGATAAATATGTTTTAAGGTTTTACCTATGAAGTTCACTTCAACATAAGAGCCAAATTTAAGAGGCGACATGTCTGACGATAATGCGTATGGATCATCGACGTTAATGACCAAACTGGTCATGCGCGTCGCGCTATCAATCACACCTAAATCTCTTTTTATGATTCCCTCTCGTTCGATATCGACAACCCCTTTCTGAGTCACTTTGGCAGTAACACCTGAGTAATCTTCAGGTAGAAATACACTATCAAATCCAGCAATTGGAACATGAATTTCTGCTGATTCGATGTTATTTAAAACAGCGACATGAGTCCCTGCTGTAATATATTGTCCTACGCCAATATCACGCTCCACAACAAGCGCATCATACGGGGCCACCACTCGGCAATTATCTAGATCTCTCTTTGCTCTTTTAAGTGAAGCTAACGCTGACTTTACCTGAGCTTGTGCACTCAATACTTGGGGTTTACGCAAGTAGAGGTCGGTGACTTGATTAGAAGGGACATTCTTCGCTTGACGCTTTGCCACTTCAGCTTTGGCTTTCTCTTCTATTAAAGCTGCTTGTGCCGTGGCAAGGTCCGCTTCTGCCTGCAAAACAGCGGCATTGTAGTTTTCACTCTCGATTGAAAACAAGATCTCGCCCTCTTTTACCACTCCCCCAGGGACAAAACTTGGGTGCCAACTGATAACTTCACCTGAAACTTGCGCAGAAAGCTGCGTTATTTCAACAGGAACCACTTCACCATGGCTGGTTATAACGACATTATGATCGCCGGAACGTATCTGAGATACCTCAACAGTTAGTGGTACTTCAACCTGCTCTGTTTTTAACGCTTCTGCATTTCCAGAAGAGATTGCAATATAGCCTCCATATGCCACCGCCAATAGAACAAAAGGCAAATACCAACGCAACAGCTTCACTCTCATATACAACCCTTCTAGAACATGGAGAACAATTTTTATACGGAAAAATACAAATTCGACAACAATAGTATATGAATAATTTTACATATGAATATTTACTTTATTTTTTAATGACATACGTAACAAATATGAGACATAAATATAAAAAACTCCATAAAATAAGGAGTTGCAATGAGTTAAAAAACATCAAAGCGAGCGATGAGTTATCCGATTTACCAGAAAATTTCGAATAAGCATTGACCTAAAGTTTAGTTGAGGTTTTAAAGTCATTGTCCTCGGTAAATATCAAGGACAAAAAATGAAGACTATCATTCTATTCTCAAGCGCCAACAAAAATGGCAATACGGCGAAAACTGTCGACAAGGTTCATGCCGACCACCAATGCGAAGTGATCCATATCGATGAATTAGACATCACCCCCTACCGATATGATAACCAGTACCCCGATGACGATTTTTATAACTTACTTAACAGAATCAGTGACGCTGACAATATCGTCTTTGCTTCCCCGGTATATTGGTATGCCGTGACTGCACCAATGAAAAACCTGATTGATCGTATGACAGAACTTAGTGAATCACCTAAACTGAAGAGTCAGCATCAAGTGTTCAAAACAAAACGAGGGTTTGTGGTTTCTAGCTCAGGAAATCGCAGAATGTGTCCGGTATTTCGGGCATTTTTTAGTGAATTTTTCGCTTATAATAAAATCAGTTACGTTGCAACACTTCATGCCTGTACCCGAAGTGACTACAGCATAGATGACAATGAAATAGAGCGGTTTAATAACGCATTAAACAATGCCACTCCCTTACATCATAGAGGTTAACCGTATTGGCGAGGTAACCTTTTAGTCTCTGATTCTTGGCCATCATAACAAGCAGACCCAACGATTTGCTTAGCACAGTACATAGCCTCATCTGCCAGATTGACTAATACTTCCTTGTTTCTTGTATGATCAGGGAAGTAGCTTACTCCAATACTCGCGCCAACCTTTAATTTATGACCGTTAAACTCAATCGGAAGACTAATCGCTTCTAGCAACTGCTTTGACTTTTCTGACACAATATCAAAGTCATGAAGTAAGTCTAAACATACAACAAATTCGTCTCCGCCAAGACGGCACGCAAAATCAGACTCTCTAACAGCGGTAAGAATACGCTTAGACACTTCGACTAAAATAGCATCACCTGCATCATGACCGTAAGTATCATTTACTGATTTAAATTCGTCGAGATCGATGAAAAACAGCGCCAGCTTGCAGTTACTTCGGTTTGCTTTGACGATAGCACTTTCTAATGCTTTATCGAATGCTCGACGGTTCATTAGGTTAGTTAAAGGGTCGTGTTCAGAAAGAAAAATCAATTGCTCTTGCTTACG
Organism: Vibrio sp. Of14-4; assembly: GCF_022347625.1. Classification (NCBI taxonomy): domain Bacteria; kingdom Pseudomonadati; phylum Pseudomonadota; class Gammaproteobacteria; order Vibrionales; family Vibrionaceae; genus Vibrio; species Vibrio sp. Of14-4. The sequence continues at coordinate 71,628 of NZ_JAKRGI010000005.1, forward strand.
CATCAGTTGTTTGGTCTGGCGTTTTACTTCATCTTCCAACTCTTGCTTGGTCACAGTGGTGTCTCTGAGAGTGTGTGTCATATCATTAAAAAAACCAGCCATTTCCCTAAATTCAGCGTCCATACTGATGACTTCTACTTTTGAGTCGAGCTTCCCAGCCGCAAGATCGCCAATTGCTTTTTTCATCGCTTCAACGCCGGCTTTAAAACGAAACAAGATTAACCAAGCGGTAGCACTCACTAAAACTGAGCACACAATTAACCAAGCCGCTGCATACGTCATAACATTGTGTACATTATCGGTATTGTCGTTGAGTACTGATTTATGTACATACGCCAATTCTTCTGTCATATTTTGAACGATCATATTGTATCTAGAGTGAAGAAAGCCTATCGAATTGATGCTCTCTGGGGCTTTACCATTTGATACGATCCCTTCTTCAGCATAAAGTTGTATCTCTTTTGTCAGCAAAGCATTCAAACTATGGTTCATTCTCTGAATATTACCTAACTGAGTACTCTCTTTTTTGTATTTAGCAAGCTTAACTGAGAGCTCAGCTTGTGCGAGTTCGACTTGATTTAAACTTAATTCATCGCCGAACTGCAGGAAAAACCATAACTGACTTCGCAATAGATCGACTGATAATTGCAGATCAATAATTTGATCCAACTCTATTTTGGTTTTTTTTTGCTCTGCTGAGACTCTAATGAAAGAGACAATAATAAACAAGGTCAGTATTAACGTTGTGGTTGATAAAACAAACAGCTTTTTAAACAGAGAATTCAACATAGCTTAGTCTCTCAGAGCAACAATTTGTTGGTACGGTTGTGTAAAAAGGAGTCCCCTAAAGTCAGGCTGCGCGCCTCCTACTAAACCTTCTGCCTGTGCCCATCTGGCCTGAAGCTGGAGGTTTGAAAGTAATGAATTCCCCAATGACAAGCGAAAAACATAGTCTTCCCAAGACCACTTAACCTGATTTAGTGGAATATTAAGTCTTTTTGCTATTACCCTTGATGCTTCATCGGGATACGTATTGATCCACTCCACTGCCTCATCAAGAGCTTTGAGTAGGTACACGGGCTCTTGACCTGCAAACTCTAAGTAAGGCGTGGTAGAGAGTAAATTAAACGAATGCTGGTATATACCTAGTGTACCAAGGTTCTTGACGGTTGAGGTTGACTGTAGATCCGCTTTGTATCCCATCGGCTCCCAGGCTGAGATGGCATCAACACGAAACGACAAGAGCGCGGGAACAAGTTCATGAGGTTGAAAATATACTTTCTCGACATCTAACGATTTGTGGTTATTGGCAATAAGCACAGAGTCGAAATAAAATTCACTCGCACTTCCTTTAACTACCCCAACTCTCTTACCCTCTAACTGGCTAACTTCGCTGATGTTAGAAGGGCTAAGCGCCAAGAGTTTTAAGTCATTATCTGATTCAACAAAACTGACTAGTAAAGCTAAACCGCTCTGCTCAAAGCTTTGGAACATGACAACAGAGTCGGAAGCCGTTGCATATTCAACATCACGACTTAGCATTAATTGAGTACATGCCATACTACTTGCACATGGAAAAAGTGAAACTTTGAGGCCGTGTTTTTCAAACAAACCTAGATGCTCTGCTATCAAAAATGGTGAGGCTAAAGGAGTCAAAGATACACCTATCCTTACCTCGGGGATGTGATAATTTGCTCGCCAATTATGCTGAGTAAAAAGCCAACTAGCGGCTCCGAGAGCAAAAAAACAGAGTAGCGCCGCCACAAAACTTCTCCGAACCAATAACATGGTGTATTACCCCAAGATTAATAAGAGAGATATTTCATATAAACGTAGCGTAAAGATCTGTAACAATTAGTGATAAGAGGTTTTTTTACATATTTCAATATAAGTCTTTATTGTTTGCGTGAATCAAGTCACACAAAAAAACAATAAAGCATCTGAAGCTATAATTCTGTGCTGTTCTCTAATAAATACAACAATATAAGAAAGCGCATGAAAGTACTTATTTTTGGTGGTAGTGGCGGTATTGGCCATTCACTATGTAAGCAGTTACTAAACCACAGTCCAGAAATCGAGCTTCACGCAACCTATCGTGCACGCAAACGCAACGATCTTTCTGATGACATCATATGGCATAATGTTGACATCACTTCTGAAGATGAAATTAGTGAGCTGGCCGCTCAGTTCTCATCGATTGACTGGATAATCAATGCTATTGGTCTTTTGCATACAACGAGCAACGGCCCAGAGAAAAACCTTCAATCTTGCCAGTCGGAGTTTTTCTTAGAAAATATCAAAGTCAATGCATTGCCAACCCTATTAATCGCAAAACACTTTTCAGCATGTTTAAAAGCAAGTAGCCACCCACGTTTCGTCACTATATCCGCTAAGGTAGGAAGTATAGAAGACAACAGATTAGGAGGTTGGTACAGCTATCGTTCATCAAAAGCAGCACTCAATATGCTCATCAAAAATATCAGTATTGAATGGTCAAGAAGTATGCCAAAAGCTTGCATTTTATCTGTTCACCCTGGAACTACCGATACGCCATTATCAAAGCCTTTTCAGGCCAACGTTCCTGACGGTAACCTGTTTGAGCCAGACAAAGTCGCATCGGATATTTTGCACATTATCAAAAAGGCTGACCCTGAAATCACAGGCAGCTTTTTATCCTACGATGGACAAACGCTGCCTTGGTGATCAGCCTACCAACTAGCCGAGACGACCAACCCTCCGACGTCTCCTCTTAGCATTTGCTTCTTTGGAGATAAAATCGAACAAAGGAGCAAACAAATTAGCAAACAAGATGGCGAGCATAATCCCTTCTGGATAGGCTGGGTTCAACACACGAATTGCTATTGCCATCAGCCCGATCAAAATTCCGTACGCCCATTTACCTGAATTGGTGTAGGCAGCAGAGACCGGGTCCGTGGCCATAAAGAAGGTACCGAAAGCTACTCCACCCAAGACGAAATGCCAGTAAAACGGCATGGAAAACATGGGGTTTGTGTCAGAGCCTATCACATTGAGTAAGATGGAGCCGACCGCAAGTCCAACAATAACACCACCAACAATTCTCCACGACGCGATGCGCATCCCGATCAAGAGTAGGCCACCAAGCATGATAAGAAGCGTGGATCCTTCCCCCATCGAACCTGGTAAATTCCCCAAAAACGCATCGTTCCAGCTAATGGCTTCACCCGTCATGTTATTGATGAGATTACTTGAACCTCCTTCATACCACTGACTTAATGGTGTTGCGCCAGAGTAGCCATCGGCAGCAACCCAAACTCCTCCACCAGACATATTGGCAGGATAGGCAAAGTACAAAAATGCGCGGCCTGCTAGCGCTGGATTCAAGAAGTTACGCCCTGTGCCGCCAAAAATCTCTTTGGCAACCACGATACCGAAAGTAATACCTAAAGCGGCCTGCCACAGAGGAATGGTAGGCGGGAGAATCAGCGCAAACAGCACTGAGCTAACAAAAAAACCTTCATTAATCTCATGTTTACGCACAACCGCGAACAATATTTCCCAAAACCCTCCTACCACAAACACAGTCGCATAAATGGGTAAGAAATATAGGGCCCCCAGCAACATTTTACTTCCCCAACCGGCTTCTATTAGCCCCTGATAGCTGCCGAACGCTGTAGCTAAACGCCAGCTCTCCGAGACGACTGATTCGAGTTGTTGAGGCGAATATTGGCTCAACATCGCCAAGACAGATTGGTTACCAATATTGTACATCCCCCAGAACATAGTGGGGAAAGTCGCTAACCAAACAAAAATCATAATACGTTTGAGATCAATACTGTCTCTTACGTGTGTCGCACCTTTGTTCACCATTCCGGGGGTGTATAGAATAGTGGCAACAGCCTCATATATCGGATAAAACTTCTCATATTTCCCGCCTGGCTCAAACGTCGGAGCCACGGCCTCAACTTTGGATTTCAAGCTCATATTGGTACTTCCTATCAACCAGATATATTTTGTTACGAATCGAACGGGTAATAAGAGCAATAAAAGTTTTACTCAGGGTTGACCATTCACCATGAGAGCATCGTATTAGTGAGTGAATCATAAGCAGGAAATGATTATGGACACACTAGCCGTAGACTTAGCCCGATTTCAGTTCGCTTTCACTGTTTCCTTTCACATCATATTCCCAGCATTCACTATCGGGCTAGCAAGTTATTTAGCTGTACTCGAAGGCCTTTGGCTTAAAACGGGCAAAGAGAAGTATATCCAACTGTACAAATACTGGATCAAAATATTTGCAGTAAGCTTTGGTATGGGAGTAGTTAGCGGGATTGTTCTCAGTTACCAATTTGGTACTAACTGGAGTGTCTTTGCCGATAAGACTGGCCCCATCCTTGGACCTTTGATGGGTTATGAGGTATTCACCGCATTTTTCCTTGAAGCGGGTTTTCTGGGGGTGATGCTGTTTGGTATGGAGCGAGTGGGCAAAAAGCTGCACTTTATGTCAACTTGCATTGTTGCCTTTGGCACTTTTTTGTCTGCATTTTGGATATTATCCGTCAACAGTTGGATGCAAACACCAGCAGGCTTCTCGATTAACGAAGCAGGACAGTTTGTTCCCGAAAACTGGTTCGAGATTGTTTTCAATCCATCGTTTCCTTATCGGTTGGTACACATGCTACTAGCAGCGTATCTTACTACCGCTTTTGTCGTGGCCGCTGTCGGTGCTTATCACCTTTTGTCAGCACCCCACAATCCACTGGCACGCACCATGTTTTCCATGGCAATGTGGATGGCAGCGATCGTAACACCACTACAAATTATCGCAGGAGACATACATGGCCTAAACACATTGGAGCATCAACCAGCAAAAGTCGCGGCAATGGAGGGACATTATGAAAGCCACAAAAGTGCCCCGCTTATTTTATTTGGCCTACCCAATGACGAGACAAAAACCGTCGACTACAAACTCGAAATCCCTCATCTGGGTAGCTTAATTCTTACTCATGAGTGGAATGGTGAAGTCAAAGGACTCGACGCTTTTCCTGAAAATGAGCATCCTCCGGTGAGTATTGTTTTTTGGAGTTTCAGAACCATGGTTGGGATCGGCTTTGGAATGTTGTTCATTGGAGCCTGTAGTCTCTACTTAAGGTACAAGAACAAGCTTTATGAAACACCTTGGTTCCACAAATTATGCATAGTGTTTGGACCTGCCGGGTTTGTTGCTGTTCTGGCAGGTTGGATAACCACAGAAGTAGGTCGTCAGCCCTTTACCGTGTATGGACTACTGACAACAGCAGAGTCGGCGTCGCCGATTGACGCAACCGCGATTAGTATATCCTTAACCGCTTTCATCGTCGTGTACTTCCTAGTTTTCGGCGCGGGAATATTCTATTTGCTGAGATTAATGCGAAAATCGCCTACTCGTTACGAACAGGCTCTCGATAGCCGTCTACCCGACGGGACCGAGGTGCCTCCAGCCACCCATTCCAACCATGTAACACGAGGATAGTACTATGGATTATGCGCTTGTTTGGTATGCATTGATTGGGCTCGCTGTCCTCATCTACGTGATCCTTGACGGATTTGATCTAGGTATTGGTATTCTGTTTCCCAGCGCTCATAGTGAGATTGAGAGAGACATGATGATGAACAGCATTGCTCCTGTGTGGGATGGTAACGAGACGTGGTTGGTGCTCGGGGGAGGCGGTCTGTTTGCCGTGTTTCCACTTGCATACTCAGTCGCCATGCCAGCCTTATATGCACCACTGATTCTTATGCTACTGGGATTGATTCTTCGCGGCGTCTCTTTTGAATATCGGTTTAAAACCAAAAAAGGCAAGTTTCTATGGGACACTGCTTTTTTTGTCGGCTCCCTGACTGCAACGTTAATGCAAGGCATTATGCTTGGCGCCCTATTACAAGGCATTGAAATGGAAGGTAGAGCGTACTCAGGCGATTGGTTTGATTGGTTAAGCTCATTTAGTTTATTTTGTTCTCTCGCCCTTATGTTTGCCTACGTTTTACTTGGGTCATGCTGGCTTATGATGAAGCTACCCACTGATCTTACAGAACGGTATGAGATTATTGCTAAACGAGCAGGCGTTGCAATGGTCGCCTGTATCGCCATCGTTAGCATTTGGTTACCTCTGCAAAATAGCTTGATCTTCGACCGTTGGTTCAGTTTCCCAAATGCGCTTGTCCTGCTATGCATCCCAGCGCTTTCTGCTTGGTTTATCAGGCAGCTCTTTGTCTCTTTACAAAATCACAAAGCCCTCAAAGCCTACCTCTGTGGTATTGCTCTGTTCGTGCTGGCAGCAACAGGGTTCGGAGTGAGCACTTTTCCCTATATCATTCCCTTTAGCCTTACCTACAGCCAAGCCGCCGCGCCTGATGAAAGCCTGAAGTTTTTGCTTGCTGGTACTGTTTTTCTCCTTCCTCTCATCATGGCATACAGCGCCTATACCTACTGGGTCTTCAGAGGTAAGATGAAACATGGGGAGCATTACCACTGATGAAAAAACTGACATGGTTTATTTTTATTTGGATATCCAGCGTGGCTCTGCTTGGGTTGCTGTCCCTTGCTATTAAAGTCGCGCTGGGTATGGCATAGGAAAGTCAATCAATAACAATCAGACCAAATTTATCGAGCAATTGATCTTGCTGCCAGCGACAAATTTTTACCCCGTCAAGAGAGACACGACAAACATCAACACCTTCGAGGTCAACATGAGTAAGATCGGCTCCTTCAATGTTAAATGAGCCCCATTGATCTATGGAAAACTCTCCTCTTGAGAGATCAGAACCCAAAAAGCTTGCCGAATCTAAGTTAGCCTCAGTCCAACGGTTTTCATATAAATCGCACTTCTCAAGTAGAGCCCTTTCGAGGTTGACATAACTCAGATTACATCCCGTGATATAGGCAGAGCAGAAATAGACTTTATCACTGATACGATTAATAAAGTTGGCTCTTTGAAAATTCGCTCCCTTTAAATCGCACTTACGAAATTCAATTCCAAAGCAATCAGCCCCGACAAATTGACTCATTGCCAACATACAGTTGGTAAAGCTTGTATCCTTAAGCTTGGCATAAAAGAAGCTAGACCCTTCCAATGCTTGAGCTTCAATAAAGCGGCAGTTAATAAATTTTGCATTACGTAAGTCAGCTCGATCAAACTCGCACTGAATGAACTGACAATCTTCATAGACAGCGTATTGAAGGTCTTGGTGGGAAAAGTCTTGCTGGCGGTAAGTTTTATTTTTAATTGTCATAATATCTCCTTCTTGGCGCTAGCCTATCATCGTCGACCCACGTCAATCCATAAAAATAAACTCATTAAAAACAAAAACTTAAAAGGCATTAAAATCGCCAAAATAAGGCACCTACATGCAGTTTAAAGGCCACCAAAAAACTAAAACCGTCGACGCCTATAAAGAAAAAAGTTTTGTAAGGCTATGCGCCTTTGAGGGGCCCAAATAAATCTGGTATAAATAGCACCTCCTTGAGCAAACCTAAAACCGATAATCATGAAACAAACCTCTATAGAAGAAATTTACTTTGCTGGCGGCTGCCTATGGGGTGTTCAGGAATTTATTCGCCATTTACCCGGCGTTGTGTCGACTGAGGCTGGGCGAGCAAATGGTGTTCGCAAGGATACCAAAGGAGACTATGATGGCTACGCTGAATGTGTCAGGACTCAATTTGATCCAGAGGTAACCAATATAGAACGACTTATGACGCAGTTTTTCGAGATCATTGACCCATACAGCATTAATCAGCAAGGGCAAGATATAGGACTAAAATACCGCACAGGTATCTACAGCCAAAGCAATCAGCATCTAGAAAAAGCCAAACTCTATATTGACCAGCAACCCAAGAGTCACACTATTGCCGTTGAGGTTCTACCTTTGACCAATTACGTAAAAAGCGATCCTGAACATCAGGACCGCCTCACCAATTATCCCCAAGATTACTGCCATCTTCCTTTGTCACTACTTCATAAGTACAAAGTCGAACCCTAGGGTTGTTGCCAAGTCGTTAACTACACTTGGAATTTATTCAAGTTTTGGTGAAGATCAATCACGTTTTTAGCAATGGATTCGTTTGCCGTCGCTGTACTTCTTGAGTCTTCCGCCGTTTCTTCAGACAAAGATTTAATGTTAGTTAAGTTGGCATCTAAGTCTCTAACCACAACCGCTTGTTCTTCAGCAGCCGCTGCTATCTGAACATTTAATCCAGCGATTTCGTTAACGGACTCTGCCGCCAACTGGAATGTGTTGGCTGATTGAGTACTTTTCTCTAGACAAAGCTGAGCTGTGGTGGTTCCTTTTTGCATACTGGTAACAGCGTTTTTCGCCTCAGATTGCAAGGTTTCAACCAACTGCTGAATATCAACCGTCGCATCTTGAGTGCGTTGTGCTAATGAGCGTACTTCATCAGCAACCACAGCAAACCCTCGGCCAGTATCCCCTGCTCGCGCCGCTTCTATGGCCGCATTGAGTGCCAGTAAATTAGTTTGCTCCGCGATGCCCTGAATAGACTCAAGAACCGTCCCGATGTTGTTGGTCTCCGAGACGAGATTTTCAATAACACCAGATGACTGCGTCACCTCATTGGTCAGTTCTTCTATGATCTTCTGAATTTCTTGAGCTTCTTTACGACCTTCCAACACATGTTTTTTCACCGCATCGGTTACCGCCGAAGCATTGGCCGTGCTATTGGCCACTTCTTGTGTTGTCGCATTCATTTCGTTGATTGCGGTTGCAACCTGCTCTATGTCTCTATGCTGCTTTTCGACATTGGCAAGGGTTCTTTGCATCGCGCCTAATGCAGATTCTGACGATTTGCCTAAATCTTCTGCCTTTGAGGTCACGACATTAATCGTTCCTGTCAGCACACCCAAAAATGTATTAAAGGCGCTTGCCACTGTACCCGTCTCATCTTTAGCACTTGAGTCAAGCCTGATGGTTAAGTCGCCATCACCATTTGCTACTTGCTGCAATCTTCCAATTAAGGCAACGATCGGATTTCTTATCGCTCTCGCGATCCAAATGGGCATCACAATTCCAAACACAATCGATACAATAGCGATCACTGTCATCCATTTGATGGCAAATTTCTCATCTTCTTCCGCTTTCAAGGCACTTGCCAACGTAAAGCTTTGTACATCATCAAGAATTTTGATTAGGGAGGTGTCTATTTCGTCCTCATGCTTCTCAACTTTCTCTGAGAACTCGAGCATTTCATCAATCTTGCCTTGAGAGCCCAGCAGCATAGTCTTTTTCACTTCATCGACCAGCGAATGGTAGGAATCTTCCACTTTTTTTAGTTCTGCTAATTTAGCCTCGAACTTGGCTTTGGCCTTTTGGTCATGAAGCTTGGGAATGGAATCAGCAATAAAGTTTTCAATCTGTACAATTTCTTTTTCAACTTTTAGGGTGGGCTTTTCAACCTTACCTCTCGCCTCCTCAAATGTATTCATTGGCGCAAGCCCTTGTTCAACTCGAATCGCCTTGATCAAGGCGCGCTCAAAATAAATGGCTTGCTCTAACTGATGCTCAGTGAGTACTGTGAGCGACTTGGTAAGCGGTATGTCTCGCTCAGCGATATCGACAAGCTCATTACCAATCTTGTTCATTTGATTGAGTGCAAAACCGCCCATTAGAAGGATCGCCCCTAGAAGAAAGAACCCCAATAAGTAGACTTTATGAGCAATTTTAAAATGTGAAAGCATGGGAGTTCTCCTAATCTTTTTTCACAAAATAGTGGATCATCTGCATGGCGAAACTTGAGTGCTCGACAAGGTACTGCACCTCACCTCTGTGCTTCATAAAATCGCTGTAACCTGGGAGTGTAGATTCGAGATCTTGGTCGAGTACGCGAAAGCCCATTTTCCAATCCGGAAAACTTCTTTTCTTAATGTGGTGAAACCCAATTCGGTTGATATTAGTATGGCGGGAGTCTAGTTGGATTTTTTCGAACAGGTTTTCAACCGCTGGCTCAGGGCCTTCTAATACTTGAATGAAAGTGCCATAGCCATCGTAAAGTAGCAGGCCTGTGATGTCGGTATCTGTATTGTTTTTGCGGGCTTTAGAAAGTAGGCTTTCCAATTCATCTTGGTTGAACCGTTTTCCCGCTTTGCTGACATAGACGAGCTCTATCAAATTCATGTCGCCTCCACTCCTTGGATGATCACAAACATGTTCGGCTTATTGTTGTTCTACTACATGCTGTTTGCTCGGTCCGTCATCCGCACTTTTAAGCCATTACGATTGTGCGTTTAGGAAGAGAGAAGTGCATCACATACCACTTGCTCTCATAAGAGCCACTCCAGAACACCAATGACAATTTACAAGATACGTGCCAAAAGAAATAAGCCCATGTTGATACCAAAATCAGTAACTTCGGCCAAAAAATGCCATTAAGTGCATATTGTTCATTGCAAATCGCAAAAAAAATCGCATAGTGCAAGTGCAATATGCGACATGCTCCAAATCAGATAAAGAACATTCAGTATTAGATTCGTTGAATAATCCCTACTCTACAGCCAAAAAACGACCACTTAATGCAGGTATCCCAACTTGAGCATTACCCTCTGTCATAGTGACTAACTCATCATCGATAAGATCTCTAAGGGCATGGGTGACTTTTAGGTGACTGGCGTCTAACAACAAGGTTTGATCAGAGGTAGACGTATTCAGAACATATAGTATTTGCTCGTCACCATAAACTTTAAGATCCGCATAAATATTATCATCTAGCCAAAGGTTTCGACGCTTTCCAGCATATAAGGCAGGGTGCTGGCTGCGCAGACGCATTAGCTCGGTAAGATACTGTTTTATTTCTTGTTGCTCAGGTGTTAGCTCTGCGACTGTCACACCTTCAATCTTGGCACTAGAGCGTGATACATGGTCATCACACAGGCCTTGGGAAGCACAGTCCTGGATAATCTGTTTAGCAAAGCCTGTTACTTCATCACCAATTTCTTCACCATAATAAATCGTGATTGGCCCCGAATACGCAGCAAGAAAACTCAATGCTGCTTTGTGCCTCTTGGTATAATCTCCCAGATTTCCTCGCTGGATAAGGTCGCCAAAGCGAACCAAATCATGGTTGCCTAGCATAAGATTGGGCATCGCATAATAAGGAGATTTAGCTCGACTATTCCATATCGCATCTAAGGCTCTTGCGCTTCCTTTTTGGCCCGACTCTTCCACCGCAAGTGCTTGAACAAGTCCATAACGCAAAGGGAAGTTAAACGCCGATGACAGTCCTGGCTCAGCATCACTGCCATAAGTGGTTGCCGTGATATCATCGGCACCGCTCCATACTTCACCCACCATATAGCCTAAGGTTCCCCATTGCTTGCCCGCTTGTTGATTCTCCATCGATACTTGCTCAACTGCCAAGCGGATATCACGCCAAGTATCTAAGGGAAGTTGATAGGATTGATCGAGCCTCCAGCCATCGATGCCGTATTCTTTTATCCAATACGTTGCAACTTCAGTAAAAAAGTCCTGACTTGCCATATCTGGATAGATAACATAGTGGCCAGGGTAACCTTGTTCGAGTTTTAAATGCGGTAATTTTCCAGTGGGAGAAGGTTTCACACCCGTTAGGTTAGAATGACCAAAGACACCATCCAAGAAAACATATAAACCTCTTGCATGCGCTTTGTCGATCAGTTCTCTTAGTTTGTCATTGGTACCAAATTTAGGATCGACATTAAAATAATCACAAGGAAAGTAACCCGTTGCATCCAATCGATCGTCCCCTGCTTGTCCAGCACAAGAATCAAATACAGGGGTTAACCATAAGGCATTCACGTTGAGATTGGCGATGTAATCTAAGCTATCAATCACACCTTGCAGATCACCATTGTGATGTGAGTTGCCATAGCCAACACCATAACCATGTTGCGGATCACCATCGACAAAAGACTCCACCATGACTTGATAGATCCTCAGATTACAAGCTTGGTTATCATCTTGATAGCAGGCGTAATCACGGTTAGTGTACTGAACAGAGGCTGTAAGTGTAGTTTGCCGAGATGTATCAAGCCTAAACTTATGCACTCCTTGATTGTGTATGATGACTTTGATGTTGCCATTTTCGCCTCTTACAAATCCAATAGAATCATGCAAATTCGTTAGCTCATCAAAACCGAGGTCGACTTGCTCCCAGTCTGATGAAGCAAACTTAAATTCGTAGACACCTGGTGTTAGATAGGCTTCAACATCATAAACACCATCACCTTGATAGATAAGCTCGCTATTGGCTTGCCAATCGTTCATCGAACCTCTCAAAAACACTTTGGTGTTACCAAAAGGAGCAGGTTCAGAACTTGGGTCCACAACTAAACCTAGTCCTTGAGCACCTTTTTGTACCTGAACAAATACCGCAGCGGTAAGAGGTGGAATGGTGAAAGAGCTGCCCTCAAACTTTGCTTGTCTGACCGATAAGTCATAAGAATTGACGAGAACAGGATGAAGTTGAAAGTCTTTAGCACCCTGAATCGAAATAGTTTGCTCAGAAGTATTGGCATTAATGGCAACAACCAAAGCATCGACATTGCTATCTATATCTTCTCCTGCACTTATCCCATCATTTACTGACATAACAATCATGCCAGCGAGCGCATCAGGCCCAGTATTATGAAATTGTACACGTTGTAAAACTTGTTCTTCATTGACTAAGCGCAGCAAAGGTGAGGCTGAGCGGATCTGAAGCAATTCTTTAAAGATTTGGTCAGTCCAAGTGACATCTTGTGGCTGAGCAAAGGTATTGGGATTAGATATGACAGAGCGGATGGCATCCCAATTGGCGATATCTTTATCAGCACGAGGCAAGCCCACATTCCAATTATTGGTTTGTTTTGTAAAATCAACTTTATTGTACCAATCCCCACTGTCGTAGCTATCACGCTCCATCGACTTTGAGCGAAGCAATTCAGAGCCCATATGGATAAATGGAATACCTTGCCCAAGCATAACTGTGGATAAGCCAACAATTTGCATGCGTGCTCGCTCCGCAGAACCTACCCAAGCATCGGCTTTGTATTGATTGAAATCCCACAAGGTTTGGTTATCGTGCTTTGAGACGTAGTTAATCGATTCCTGAGGGTCGAGTGTATAGGCTGCTCCTTGGCCGCCGTATAGAAAATCCCGCCCATTCACCATCGCACCGCTGAATGTTTCTAGTGGATAATTTTGCAAGTTACCCGCCATGCCGTAACGAATCAAATCTGTCTTCGACTTTAATTCATCACTAAATCGATTGCCTGCATTTGCAAAACCCGGAGTTTGAAGAAGCGCATCCCCGCTATCAAAAGGGCCTCCACCACGCACACCATCACGCAAGCGATCATTGTAGGTGCCAATGCCTGTGCCCGCCATTGGCCATTGCGTCGCATTTTCTCCTCGTTGACCATTGGCAACTTCACCAAAATTCCATCCTTCTCCATAAAACCAAGTATCGTGGTCAACCTGTTTGGTTTGCTCGTAGACATTCAGGATACTCGACTTCATCAAGTGCCCCATCAAGTCAAACCTAAACCCATCTACTTTATAATGCTTCGCCCACACTTCGACACTGTCCGCAACTAACTTCTCAAACATACGGTGCTCAGAGGCCGTATTGTCGCAGCATGTTGAATTCTCAACCGCACCGGTAATCGGATTGAGGCGATGATAATATCCAGGCACCACCTTATCGAGTACCGAATGATCAGACACTCCAGAGGCATAAGTGTGGTTATACACCACATCTTGAACGACTCTAAAGCCCATCTGATGAAGTTTTTGTATCATTTGACGATACTCTCTAATACGCGAAATACCATCACTCGCGACCGCATAACTGCCTTCTGGAACACTGTAATGAAAAGGATCATAGCCCCAGTTAAAGCCATCTAAAGGGCGAATATCCGCTAGCAATGCCTGCGCTTCACCACTGTTGGGATCAGTTTTTTCCAGTAACGACAAAATCGATAAATGACGAGGAGTGTTTGTGGTACATAAGTTTGCTTGAGGGTTAATACCACAGAGCTTTTCAACCGAATCGGTCAGATTTAATGTCTTTTCTGGCTCTTCAGGTATTGAGGCAAGATCATAAGTGGGCAAGAGGTGAACCGTCGTCATTCCTGCATTTTTTAGCGACATCAAATGCTTAACACTGTCTCTTTCATCTTCAAGAAACGCCAAGTATTTGCCATTATTGCGCTTTTCTCCTTGCTTATCGCTCGCGCTAAAATCACGAACATGAAGTTCGTAAACAATATTGTCTTCTGGGTTGGCAAGCTCTGGCGCACTGTGACTGTCCCAATCATCAGGCTTGGTTTCTGCATCATTTAAGTCAACAAGCTGGGAATAACGACTGGAAGTGCTGAGTGACAGTGAATATGGGTCTGTCGCCATCATAGACTCAATCTGGTCTGTTTGAGGGTGAATGGCGGTTACTTCATAGCGGTAAAACACATTTTTCAGTGAAACTTCGCCTTGAAAATGCCAAATGCCCGTCGAAGTATCAAGTTGTAAACTATAGGGTGAACCCGATAAAGGCGTCTTAGCTTTATCGTACAGGTGCAATTCGACTTTCTGAGCCGTTGGCGCCCACAAAGCAAAGTTGGCGCCATTTTCATCCATCCAACTGCCCAATCTTGCCTCGTCAGCATCATTTTCGCCCGAGGTATATAAGTCATCAATCACGCCCGGAGTTTGTATCCGCGTGGCAACAATGACTTTACCTTGCTCATCAAGGGCAACCGCAATTAATTGGGTTTTGAGTAGCGCTTTAGCGGTTTCTGGACTAACAGTAAGCTCAAAACCATTGCGCCCCTTAAGATGGGGAAATTTCGGTTTATCAATAAGTTCTCCAACCACCATGTCGTACTTAGTGAAATCTCGTGGATGACTAATATCACTCAATCCAGATTCGTTACTCCAAATCTGATAACTCACCGCTTTACTGTGGTCGAACCAAGCAATGGAATTCAGGTCAAGCCAATGGGCAGCAGCGCCATCGAGTCTGACCGACAATGGATTATCTGGGGAATAGTTAAGTATTGGACTTCCATGCATGATATTGGTGTCCAAACGTGTTCCTATCGTTTGAGCTTCTAGCGCACTGCCATAGCCGGCCAGTAATCCAAATGCAGCTGTCAATACATTGAGTTTGGTTAGCTTTATTTTCATTCACTTTTCCACTGATTATTCCCGTTATTGATTTGATACCCCAGTTGACCCAATGAGATACCTTCAAGCTCACGTTATAATTTTGATGAAGTGAATACTCTCCTCCTTAGCTAGAAGCCAGAAAGGCGTAGAGAGGGGGGATGAGAAATTAAAAGACAATCCACCTCACACATAAACCTCTAGAACTGGTCAGAAAATTACCAAATAGCGCTGCCAATAGTGATAGAGCTGACAATTAGTGATAAAGAAATAGCGTGAAATGTAGAATTACAACAATCCGCCAAATGTTAAAAAATTAGATCTTCAACCTGCTGTTTAATAAATTTGTTGTTATCTATTTATCAGTGCATTGAGTTTCAGACCACTCCTCAGGATGCGTTAGCATGGTCTTGCCTTCGAAAGATTCTGCTCTGATGTCTTTAGGGTTATATATAGCGCACGACTTCATCGATAAGCAGCCGCAACCAATACAACTTCCCAAGTCCTCTTGAAGCGCTTCAAGCTGGCGAATACGATGTGCTAGCAAATCATGCCAATTTGAGGCCATTTGATTCCATTGCTCTCTTGACGGTGCCTGATGTTTGGGTAGGAAAGACAGGGATTGATTGATTTCTTCTAAAGTAAGCCCCACTTCTTGCGCGGCCTTAATCACAGCCAGCCTACGTAAAACCTCACGATGATAGCGACGCTGGTTACCTTGATTTCGCCAACTGGTAATCAGTCCTTTTTGCTCATAAAAGTGCAATGTCGACACTTTTACACCTGCTCTTTTAGCAACCTCACCAACTGTCATTTCCATACTGTTTCACCCATCGTCGTCAACCAAACTAATAGCTTGAATAATATAAGAAATAGTAAAAATATCATACCTTCGCTTCCAGCAAAAAGTCTGTTTGAGACCATCTCTCAAGGATGAAAAGTCGTGCTGGTTAAATGGGGATATTGCAAACTTTAGCCTAAATTTATAGTTAGAAACAAAAGTATCACTTGGGAGTAGCAAGATGTTTGGCAATATTGCGGATAGACTCAGCCAATGTCAGCCTTGGCAATGGATGGCTATGTTAACTTTACTCATCATACCAAGCGCGGTGCTTTGCATAAAAGCCAGTGCATGGACAGGGTTAGCATTTTTGGTCTTATACCACTGTTTGGTGATGGTATTGTTTAGCGCATTTAATCAAATACTCGCTCAAGTAAGAGGCGCAGCCAAGCAACTTTCGGAGGGCGATTTAACCACTCGAATACCACTTGAAAACAACAAACGTCTATCACTTTTTCAAGCCGTAAATCGAATTGGAGAAGATATCTCTCGCACCATTCAAGCCCTAAGAAAGTCTACCGCTAAATTGCTTGAAGTTGCTGAAGCAGTCCAGAAAGACTCAGAGCTTTCTCAAAACGGTGCCATTGAGCAGAAACAAGATGTCGATAGAGCACAATCCAATATCACTCAGCTTTTTGAGATAACCCAGCAAGTTTCAGAGTACTGCGAATCGACCGCTTTGCTCGCAAAAGATGCCAAAAGTAAATCTGCCCAAGGCACAAAAGATATGATTGCTCTGGAGAACGCACTGGACAATGCCCACCAGCACATAGACAGTTCCAATGAACATTTTCAGTCTCTAATGGAAGAAACCACACAAATCAGCCAAGTCATGGAAACCATCAGTAGTATCGCGGAACAAACCAACCTCCTTGCACTTAATGCTGCCATTGAGAGTGCGCGCGCAGGAGAGCAAGGGCGCGGATTTGCTGTTGTGGCAGATGAAGTCCGCACTCTAGCCATGCGAACTCAGGAAGCAACGGAAGAAATCAGAAGTAAGATTAGTAACTTACAGCTTAAAACGGACGATGTCTTAGAGACAATGAAAGAAAATAAATCGAGTATGGATAAATCGTTAGAGCTGGCCACTACTGCCGAGAATACATTTAAAGAATTGAGCCAACAAATAGATGATGTGTATGAATACGGACAAAAAATTACTCGCTCATCAGAGGAGCAGCTTAAACAAACTGAAGATCTAAATGATTGTCTTCAACAAGTGACTGATGAGGCTGAAAGCAACGTAAAATCCACCAGAGAAACGCTGAGAGTCAGTTTTATGGTACGCAACCTATCTGGTGAAATAGACTCATTGCTGCACAGATTTGAAACTAACCCAAACCAAGTTGAGCAGGAAGATAGCCAAAGAGATAAACTGATGACTTGGAACGATCAACTTGATATTGGTCTTAACGAAATTAATCGACAACATCAAACCTTATTACATCTCATTAATGACTTAAACCATCTACTCAAACATAACTATGGGCTTCAGGCAATCAAACGCGTAGTGCAAGGCCTTATTGACTACACCGCCAATCACTTTAAATATGAGGAAATACTGTTTGATCAAATTGGCTACCAGCAAACTGATGAGCATATGAAGAAACACAGCCAACTGGTTGAGCGCGTTCTTGATTTTCAAAAACGCGTTGAAAAGGGCGAAGACATCGGGGATGAGCTGATGCAATTTTTGAAAAATTGGTTGGGCCAACACATCATGATTGAAGATAAAGCTTATGCTGAATCTTTTAAACAACACGGTCTTGAGTAGTGTTGGGCCATATTAATAACCAATGACAAAACTATCTACAAAGCCATTAGGATATTGAAAATCGATAATAAAAAGACCTTGTTAGCTTCTTATACGCGATAACAATTCCACTATTTCAGCCACAACTATTTCAGGCTCATCATTTTGAGGATAGTGATAACTTTTGTTTGTTAAAACTACTTTACCCTGTGGAAAAGCCGTTGCCCAATCTGAATGCAGTTTGCCCCACATATCACGAGCTTGATCAGTAAAGAATAATATTGGAGGTTCTTCATATTTCTTTGTCGATGCAATTACTGTTACCGGAATATCAGGTATTTGTGGGTAATCGGGTAAAGGACGTTTTGAGATAACTTGGTGGTAGTGAAAGCACCCGTGGATAACAAGTTATTAAGGGTGTAGCGCCTCTGTCCAAAACTCGACGATTTTTGTCAACTTCTATTCAGATGTTATTCACAAAGTCTTCTAGAGTGGACCTTTCTCATCAAAGAAAGGATTAATAATGTTAGAAGTTCCATCAGAAAAGTACCAAGCTAATCACGTCACCAGTTACCCTCAAAGAACTTGGCCATCAAAAATTCTAGAAAAGGCCCCTCGTTGGTGCTCAACCGACTTACGTGATGGCAACCAGTCTTTATCTAACCCTATGAATATTGAGAAAAAGCTGAAGCTCTTTAACCACCTAGTTCAATGTGGTTTCAAAGAGATTGAAGTTGCATTTCCATCAGCATCACAAACCGACTTTGACTTTGTTCGATGTCTGATTGAG
This sequence comes from Vibrio sp. Of14-4, assembly GCF_022347625.1. Classification (NCBI taxonomy): domain Bacteria; kingdom Pseudomonadati; phylum Pseudomonadota; class Gammaproteobacteria; order Vibrionales; family Vibrionaceae; genus Vibrio; species Vibrio sp. Of14-4. The sequence continues at coordinate 90,165 of NZ_JAKRGI010000005.1, forward strand.
AAGAAGTTAATTCCCGATGACGTTACTATTCAGGTAATTACGCAAGCCAGATCAGACTTGATTGAGAAAACTATTGATAGTCTGGCCGGAGCACCTAGGGCTATCGTTCACTTATATAATGCAACAGCTCCATCTTTTAGAGATATTGTTTTTTCTCAGGATAAAAAGTCAACCGTAGAGCTTGCGGTAAATGGCGCCAAGGAAATTAAAGCTTTATGCGAAAAACATCCTGAAACTATATGGACTCTTGAGTATTCACCAGAGACATTCAATTTTACCGAACCCGAATTTGCAGTTGAAATCTGTGAAGCAGTCGCATCAGTATGGAAGCCGATCAACAAACGGCAGATGATCATCAATCTGCCAACAACTGTTGAACGCAACACTCCTAACGTTTTTGCAGACCAAATTGAACGATTCATAAATACATTTAGTTCATTAGAGAACGTCACTATCAGTGTTCATCCCCATAACGATCGAGGGACTGGTGTTGCTAGTGCCGAACTCGCTATGTTGGCTGGGGCTGAACGCATAGAAGGCTGTTTATTTGGTAATGGAGAACGCACAGGTAATGTTGACTTGGTCACACTCGCACTAAACCTATATTCACAAGGTATTGAGCCCAGATTACACTTTCCTGACATTCGGCAAACCGTTGAGATCGTAGAGCAGTGCAATGAAATCCCTGTTCATCCTCGTCATCCATATGCTGGGAGGCTTGTTTTTACTGCTTTTTCAGGGTCTCATCAAGATGCTATTAAAAAAGGATTCTCTTGTTATAACTCTAAACTGAATAGCGTGTGGAATATACCTTACTTGCCGATAGACCCCATGGATTTGGGATGTAACTATGAAGAAGTTATTCGAGTCAATAGCCAATCAGGCAAGAGTGGTGCCGCATGGTTATTACAAGAAAACCATGGGTTGTTGTTACCTAAAATGCTTCAAGCAGACTTGAGTAGGAAAGTGAAAAGTCATACAGATAGTACTGGATGTGAAGTTAGTCTTTCTCAGCTCTGGCAATTATTCAGGCAATCTTATGGCCTTGTTAATAATAAATCCATAAGACTGCAAAGCTACCAAAGTAAAACAACAGAATTTGGTCAGTGTATTGAAGCCACAATTAATCACGACAATAAAATAGTAGAATGTATTGCTTCAGGGAATGGCCTTATGTCTGCGTTACTACAAGGATTAAAAGATCAATATGGTTTCCAGGTAAACATCCTTGACTATCACGAGCATACTCTTGGTTCTCGAACCCAGAGTAAAGCGGCCAGTTACGTACAACTCCAATCTACGACTTCAAATGCAAGCTTTTTTGGCGTCGCAATTGAAGAAGATGCAACAAAAGCTTCACTACAAGCATTATTAAATGCCTATTCTAACCTTTTACAAGCGAACTAAACCTTTAATTGTGTTCTGACGAGATAAGCATCGGGCAATAGTCCCGCGGAGACAGCCCTGTTCGACTTTTAAACATCGCGCTAAATGCGCTAGGGCTGTCATATCCAATCGCTAATGCCGTATCCAGCACACTACACCCACTGGCTAAAAGTTCAGACGCGCATAGTAGCCTTTGCTGACGCAGCCATTCGATAAATGTTAGACCAAGCTCTTGCTGAAAGCGGCGAGAAACCGTTCTCTCACTTTGGCCGAGAAACTTAGCAGCATCCGAAGCTGTCCACGGGTGTGATATACGCTCTGATACATTTTGACACAACATAACTAGAGCTTCTGTCTTTGGGATCGGAAGATAGAAGTTTATGGCGTTTAACAAGCGCAGTTCATCAAGTATTAATTCAAATATTCGTTCGTCTCGTGTCCCAGATAACCTAATATCAGGCAAAGATACTGCCTCAATAATTAAACTGGTCAGCAAAGGCGATACTTTCGATAACATACAGGTATTGGGAAGATCTGCTCTAGCCATAGGATCAACAAAAAGCGTACGAACTCGAACATCACCAGTAATTCTGAGGCTATGTGAGATACCAGAAGGTATCCATAGCCCTTGATGAGTTGTCACAACCCAGGATTCTGATGGAGTGTCCACTCGAATAACACCGTTTAAAGCGTGTAAAAATTGACTGCACTGATGAGTATGAGGTGGCTCTACATCTCCATGAGAATAATTATGCGCATATGCCAGTATTGGAGGGCATAGGGGATCGTCACAGAACTTCATAAATACTCGGTTTAATCCCAACTCAGCTTAGGCCAATTATAACGTTCCCCCTGCTCAGCTAATTGTGGACATGGATTAACAAGATAAGCGTGATCGGCAAACTCGCAAAGCGGAAGATCATTAATAGAATCTGTATAAAAGTGAATATCCGTGTACTGGTCAGCCTTAGAAGCCAGCCATTGCTCCAAACGAGTCACTTTACCCTCTCGATAACTCGGAATACCCTGAATACGGGATGTGTAGCAGTTGTTTTCGATCTGCAAATCAATGCCAAGTGCATGAGTTATCCCAATTTGCTTACCGACAGCAGCAACAAGAAAAGTAACACTGGCGGAAATTATCAACATATCAATATTGTCTTTTGACAATGATTCTATTAGTGATTTTGCTTGAGTAAATTGCTGGCCAAGTATCTCGCTCTTTACACACTCTTCAACCAGCTTATCAACTTCATCAGTAGAAAGTTTTAACAAAGGTGCAATGGCAAAATCCAGATACTCTTGCATATTCATTTTGCCTTGAATGTATAAATCCATTAAACGTTTGTCTTCGCTCAGAAACTCCGGCTGATTCACAACACCCTTCTGAACTAAAAACGCGTTCCAAATCATTGAACAATCGCCATTAATCAGCGTTTCATCCATATCGAAGACGTATAAAGGTTTGGACATAATTACGCTCTCACGGGTTGAATTTCATTGAGGTTGAACAGCAATTCTAGCTGACTGCCATTAGTGAGAAGACGCTCTGAGGTGCGGTTCAATAAATCGACTTCCAGTTCGCACTGCGCAATCCTTACCTGGTAGCGAATAACATTACCCAAAAGTTGGTGACCGATAATAGTCCCACCGTGCGGCGCTGAAATGCCTTGCCCATATTTTCTACCTTGCTCTTTAACGTAAATAGATTCTGGACGAATAGCCACCTTGCACTGAGTATCAATATTGAACAGTCGCTTGGCAAGTTGAGATTCGATGAGATTATAATGCCCCATAAAGCTCGCAACAAACTCATTAGCTGGATGTAAATAAATTTCTTCAGGCGTATCTGCTTGAATAATCTCACCTCTATTCATCAAAAAAATACGATCTGACATGATCATAGCTTCTTCTTGGTCGTGCGTAACAAAGATTGTCGTTAAATTCATTTCTTTCTGAATATCACGAATTTGTTGACGAAGGTGCTTGCGTATCTTTGCATCAAGAGCGGATAATGGCTCGTCAAGTAGTAAGATTCGAGGTTTTACAACCAACGCACGAGCAAGTGCCACACGCTGGCGCTGACCACCGGATAATTGGTGTGGATAGTGCTTTTCTTTACCCTTTAGATCAACAAGCTCAGTCACTCTTTTCACTTCACGTTTTATCTCATCACCACCGATTTTTTTGATTTTCAAACCAAAGGCAATGTTACCTTCGACCGTCATATTGGGGAACAATGCATAAGATTGAAACACCATACCAATACCGCGTTTCTGAGGTGAGTGGTGAGTTATATTTTCTCCTTGAACCCATATTTCGCCCGAATCGATTGAATTTAAGCCTGCAATACTTCTGAGCAAAGTCGACTTACCGCAACCACTTGGCCCGAGAAGAGTAATAAATTCGCCTTGTTTAATCGTAAAACCTATATCTTCGAAGACGGTATTGTCACCAAAGCACTTAGTAAGATTATTTGCTGTTACATAGCTCATTCTTGGGCACCTCTGCTAAAACGGCCTGCCAACCAAGTCAATAAGAAAATAAATAAAAAGTAAGTCATAACCAGAGCTGAGGTAAAATGCCCGCTTGTCTGACGTATGTTGTACAAATAAATTTGTAGCGTTTCGTAGCGTGTTCCAACCAATATATTGGCGAAAACAAACTCTCCAAACAGGAAAGAGAAGCAGAGAAACAAAGATACCATCAGGCCTTTTCTCAAGTTGGGTAATACAATAGAAATAAAGGCTCTAGTGCTGCTCGCACCAAGCAAATGGGCAGCATCCATAAGATCATGCAGATTTATTGCTTCAAAGTTATTGGCAATCGCTCGATACATAAAAGGTAAAGCGATCGTGAAATAAGTCCCAATCAAAATCCATGGAGTACCAACGATAGGAATACTGCTACCCGCATAGAGCTGAAGTAAACCTACAGAAGAAACTACAGGTGGTACTGCAAAAGGAAGTAATATCATCATATTCATGTACTTATTCATCTTAGGAAAGTAGTAGAACACAACAAATATTGACGGAAGTATCACAACGATACTCAAAATTAATGAAGCGATACAAATCAGTATTGAACGACCAAAAGCTTTTAAAAATCTCGGCTCAGTAAATAATTTAATATACCAGTCAAAGGTATAGCTTTCGGGTAGGACTGTTGCCCCCCAGCGTGAAGAGATCGAGTAAATTAAGGTCGCCAAAATGGGAACCAACATAACACCTACAATACTCATCACTACCACTTTATGAAAGTGAGTATTAACATTACGCATCGGTTTATTTCCTCGATTTAGCCACGGTGTAACTTTTCGCTACGAGCCACTGATTAATTACCGCAACAAAAGTTAACAAAAGCATTAATAATACAGAGATGGCTGCAGCAAGATTAGGTTCGAGAAACAAATCCCCCGATACAAGACTAGCAATGCGTATGGTAATTAAGTTGTAATTACCAGAAGTTAGGGCGTAGACGCTAGCATAAGCCCCCATCGCATTAGCGATTAGTATAACCATAGTGCCAAGTAGTGCTGGAAAGAGTATAGGTAGGGCGATTCTGAACCAATATTGACAAGAACTGGCACCTAATAAAGCTGAAGCCTCTTGCCAATCATCGTTTAATGCATCAAATGCAGGATACAAAAGTAAAACACCTAATGGAATCTGGAAATAGGTATACATCGCCAGTAGGCCCCATTTACCATAGAGATCAAAATCGCCTAGTAATCCATGCTGTTTCAGCAAAAGCGTTATTGCCCCATTTGTTCCCAAAATTATGATGAAAGCAAAAGCCAGAGGTACACCTGAAAAATTGCTACTCATATTTGTGAAAGCAATAACTCCTTCTCGGATTTTACAATCCACGCGACGCAGAGAGGAAACTAACAAAGTGGCAATAGTAAGACCAAGTAGGCTCGACCATATTGACAGCCAAAGGCTGTTGCCAAAAGCCTGTATCATAAATGGGGAGTTCAAGGCCTCAATGTAGTTTTCGAGTCCAATTTCGCCTTCGTAGACAAAGCTATTCAATAAAACCCAGAGCATGGGAGCCAATTGGAACAAGTAAAAAAGAATACCAAATGGCACCATCCATGCCATAGGTGCTAAGTATGTAAGCCGCCGCAATAGCATCACACTACGAGGCTCGACATTTATCCGGACAGACATAAATTCAGAACGTCTCATGATGCCAATAACTCCTGTCTATATGATTTTGTATGCTCTATATTGAGGAGTTGGCAAACTGTTCCACATATCTCAGTTTGCTTAATCTGACAATCACAGTGACTAAAAGCATCTCCGATCACAAACAAAGGGACTTCACGCTCTTCAGGTAAAATACCGCCATGAGAGCAATCGTTATTCATTCCATGATCACTCGTGACTATGATTTGATATCCATCAGCAAGCCATGACTCGATATAGTGAGATAAAATAATGTCAGCTTTTCTCGCACAATTTCGATACTGATGAGAGTCGAGACCATGTTTGTGACCCGTATCATCAATATTCATAGGATGTATCAGCAAAAAATCTGGCTGATAGTTACCGCGTATATGCTCTGCATCTAAGAATACCGCTTCATCAGGATAATCGTCCCAATAGTAAAAGCAGCCATGTTGAATATTTAAAGTTTCATCATGGGTGTAACGATCGTTCTTAGGCTCAAACGGGGCTTTATTATAAAGCTCACTAACCCAGTGATACGCTGCCGCACCTGTCACTTTAGCGTTTGATTTTGCAAGACTAAATATCGACTCTTGATTTGATAACCGGACAATATCGTTATTAACAATGCCACTATCTACAGGGCGCACACCCGTCAAAATACATTCATACAAAGGGCGTGAAAGGGAAGGCAATTCACATTGCACAGTGTAGAGAGACGCTCGTTGTTGCTCCAGAAGACCACTGAGGTAGCCCATGCAATCACGGGCTACTTGGAAATTAAGTCCATCTAGAACAACGAGGATAACCTTGTTGCTCATTTCTTAGACTCTTATTGTTGATAGATAAGTACGCTTTCTTGCCATTGACGTGGCAGTCTACGCGCTGACTTTTCCCACTCAGAGAAGTTAGAGACAGGTTGAACATTACCGTATTGGTCATTAGCGATAAGCTTATCTTGAACAGACTTGGGTAGAGTCACATTAGTGCGAATCGGTCGAGCGTAGCCTTCTGCTAGATTGATCTGCCCCTGGTCACTAAAGATATATTCACGCGCTAACTTAGCTGCGTTTGGATTTTTAGCGTACTTATTGATGATTGTGGTATAGCCAGAAATTACTGAGCCGTCTTGTGGAATAGTGACAGTAAAACGATCACTATCGATCTTGTCTCGATAGTTTAGGGCATTAAAATCCCACATTATAGCAACTTCAACCTCACCTTTTTCCAAGTTTGCCATGCTAGGGTCAGTAAACGAAAGACGACCCTGTTTCGAAAGTTGAGCAAAGAACTTGATTGCGGGATCGAGGTTAGATTCATCGCCACCATTGGCAAAAGCAGCCGCAAGGACAGCATTATTAGCTTGGGCAGCCACACCAACATCACCAACCGTTACTTTATAGTCACCTTTTAGTAAATCTTGCCACGTCTTGGGAGCAACTTTCACCAAGTTATTATTGGTAATAAATGAAATAGCTCCTGTGTAGGCCAGAGCCCAGTGACCATCCTCATCTTTTGCCCATTCAGGGATATCGTCCCACGTTGTTGGCTTATAGGCCTGCGTAACTCCCTTTTTAACCGCTACACGCGCAAAAGCAAAGCCTACATCACCTATATCAGCAGTAGCATTATCTTTCTCCGCCGCAAATTTGGCAATTTCTTGGGCAGAACTCATATCCGTATCTTGGTGTTCAATACGGAAATTCGCTCTCATATCAGACCATGTATCTTTCCAGTTAGCCCAACTATCCGGCATCCCTACACTGTATACTTGGCCTTCTTTTTGAGCGGCCTGAACCAGTGATTCGATACCAGCATCTTGTGCGTTTGTCGATGTTGAAAGTACCAATGATGCAAAGAGCAAGGGTATGGTGTTTGATCTAGTTAATAATGCTTTCATTATCTCAATCCTTTTTTGGACTAGGTCAGTAAAAACTCAACCCGAATGCTAGGAGTAAAGTATGACAATTACGTGCTATTGATTTGACAGTTTGACTGGTTTTTAATGTCATTTATGTTTCATCCAAAAAATTAGCTTAAAGTTTGCACTGTCATATTTCTGTTATATCAACATTTTATGCTCTAGCGGTTTATGCCATTGGACTAGGTCAACCATGAATTCAGCTATCGATTATCATTCTTCTACACAACCAGGTAGTATCAAACACTATCTTAAACACTGGATTCAATCGGGAACGGTTTCTAAAGGAGATAAATTGCCCTCGGAGAGAGAGCTTAGCCTGCTCTTTTCAACCACACGCATCACTATTAAGGACGCATTAATATCACTGGAAACAGAAGGGCTTATCTATCGAGAAGAACGCCGTGGATGGTATGTTTCACCTGAACGCCTATGCTATAACCCATTAGCACGAACTCATTTCCATCAAATGGTCAAAGAGCAAAATAGAAGCGCAGAAACAAGGCTAGTCAGTACCCGCACCGAAGTTGCCATTGCAGAATACGCACAAGCTCTAGATATTGATAAAATCACCCAAATTCATATTATCGAAAGACTTCGTTATATAGATGGAAGAGCGGTATTGTTTGTTGAAAATGTACTGAAATCATCACTATTCGAAGGTATTTTATCTGAAAATCTTAGGTTGTCGCTTACCGACATTTACGACAAAAAATATGGATATCATACTCAGCGTTCGCAGTTTGATGTGTTAACAACTTCCGCTCCAGCACATGTAGCTAAGGCACTCAACATTGCATCGGGTCAATCTGTTCTTAAGATTTGCCGCGTCAATTATAAGCAAGACGGGCAGCTCATGGACGCCGAGTTCGAATATTGGCGCCCAGATGCTGTGATGATCCGTGTTGGGGGCGAATAAATCGTTGATAAACGAAGTTATGACAGCTTGAAACGGCCAACGATATCGGACAAACGAGTGTTTATTTCAGCAATACTATGCGCATCTTCAAGCGCTTGTTTACCGTTGTTATCAAGTTCACCAACAATGTCATTAATTGCTGTCATATTTCGACTTAGCTCTTGTGTTACGCTATTTTGTTCCTGAGCCGCTGCGGCGATTTGTGTGCTTAAGTCGTTAATTTCAGTAACAAAGTCCGTCATCACATCTAGGCTCTCCGCAACTTGACCCGCGCCTTCAGCCGTTTGACCACACTTGTCTTTGGTTGACTCCATAGAATCCACCACCGACTGGCTTCCCTTGAGAAGACTGGCAAGCGCTGTTTCAATTTCTTCGGTACTCTCTTTTGTCCGACTGGCTAAGTTACGAACCTCATCAGCCACCACCGCAAAGCCGCGCCCTTGCTCACCTGCTCGAGCAGCCTCAATCGCTGCATTTAGCGCCAGCAAGTTGGTCTGCTCTGCAATATCACCGATTACACCTAAAACTGTATTAATCCCATCGGTTTCTGACGCCATCTTATTCACGTTCTCTGAAGCAACACTGACATCTTCAACCAAATCCTGAACATTCGTTTGTGCTTGCGTCACAGTAGCCTTGGAAGTATTACCCGCTTGGTTTGCTTTTTGAGTAAGTTGAGCGGTATTCGCAGCATCAGAGGCCATGGATTCTGCCGTTGAGTTCATCTCTTCAATCGCGGTGACGACTTGCTCGGTTTCTTGCACATGGTTTTGTAATATGGATGAGCTGTGCTGACTTTGTTCGCGCATTCTTTCAACGTTGCCACTAAGCTGACTTGTCGCTTCGCTGATTTCAAGCATCATCGATTGTAAGCTCGCGATGAATTTATTGACACCCTCAGAAATCATACCTAGATCATCATGAGTTTTGACTTCAATTCGTTGAGTCAGGTCGCCATTACCATCACTCAGGCCAGCAATCGTCTCTTTAAGTACCAAAATTGGGCGATATAAGACTTGCATGACGCCAAGCGCAACCAGAATACTGATCACAGACGCAAGAAGAGCGGTAATAATGGCTTCATATTTTGCTGCATGGAGATCCGCAAAAACAATATCTTTGTCTAAACCAACAACAAAGTACCACTTTTTACCCGCAATATTGATTTCATGCGAAAAAAATAACTCCTCTATCTCGTCTTTTTGACCCCCGTAGACAACCTCCACCTGGCCTAACGTTCTTTTTGCAACAGTGTCCAACCAAGGATATTTGGCCGTTTTATTACCCGCTTTAATGTCATCAACTGATGAAGCCAAAATGGTGGTATCGCTATTCAATATGACCGCAATAGCGCCTGGGATCTCGTTAACATTTTTGGCAATTTCATTTAAAAAGCCCAACTGCATATCGACAGATATCATACCGCTGAGCGTCTTTCTTACTATCGAGACCCAGTAGACATCCCCTTCACTTCCCATATAAGGTTCTGTTAATACGGCAGAATCATTTTTTCGAGCCAGCTGATACCAGCCACGAGTGGTGACATCACCATCAAACTTATGATTTGGCCAAGTTTTAGCGGTTTGATTCCAGTAAGCATCACCATTAGTGAAGGCCACAACTGAGCTATTTAGGTTGGCAGCATTAGCGATGGTATGAGTCAGATCGATAAGCTCTTCTGGCGTACCTGTTATCTCTTTACTAGAAAAGTACTGACCTAGCTTATCCAAACCGCCCACTTTTTCTTCTAATTGAGCTGAAATCTTTAGAGCTTGACCTTTAACATAACTTTGGTTTGAGGCCGTAATCAACTCAACAAGATTAGCTTCTTGCTTGATATAGGCAATGTATTTTGACACAGATACAGAAACCACAACCAATGCACTAATGGAAATGAGCAATAACTTTTTAAATCCCAAGTTTCTCATCTCATACCGTCCTTATTCTGTCTGAACACCACTAACCCTCATGTTGAATTCGAACATAGGGGCAAACAGGAAATTATATTGATTATTTTGCTAATAACATTGTGGTATCGATACAGACAAACGCCAAGTTTTATACTTGATCACTCTGAAAACTGAATCTATTCCGCTGAATTCTTCAAACCTGGCCGACAGTCAGAACAATCCAAAATCAAAGCTGATACTAATTTATTTCACAAACAGATATGCAACAAGGTGAAATGATAGTATTCATGATTAAAATCAATTTGTGAAAGTAGAGCGAGCAATAGCCTAGCCATAAGACTTCTCAACAAACGGCTTAATGATGAAACTCAGCAACTTAAGTATCACTTATAAATTGGGGGCGATCGTTACTCTAGCGATCATTTTTATTGCTATGGCATGTCTGTATAATTTGCTTTTGCAAAAGCAAACATCATTAGCCGAGCGAGAGAATAAACTCAGTTCTCAGGTAGAAGCCACGATGAGTTTAGTCCAACATTACTATGACCAAGGTTCCACCATCGGCTTTGACGTCGCGAAACAAAGAGCTTTGAAGGCTATTAACGCGCTACGCTATGATGGTTCAAACTATTTCTGGGTGCTAGACCAAAACCTAACGGTTGTATCACACCCTTTAAAACCAGAACTTAACGGCAAAACCGCCTCCATGCTTCGTGATGGTGCAGGTAAATACCACTGGCGTGAGATGGTAACTATTTCTCAAACCCCAGCAGGTAAGGGATTTCTTGATTATCAATGGCGAAGTCCTGACAGCACACTAAAAAATAAAATATCTTACGTACAATTGTTCCCAGAATGGGGCTGGATAATCGGCTCAGGTATCTTAGTTTCTGATATAGAGCAGGCTTTCTATAACCTCGTCATGAAAGAAGCACTCGTCGCCAGCTTGTTATCCTTGATACTACTGGGAATGGGCTACCTGATATCAAACAATATCATTACCCCACTACGCAAGCTTATTCTCCACACTCACAAAATTGCCGAAGGTGATCTGCGTTCTCGCATCAATATGTCGAGAAAAGACGAACTTGGGGACATGAGTAAGCAGATTGACATTACGATTGGAAAGCTCCAAGAAACGTTGCGTACCGCTCATCAATCTGCCGAGCAGTCAAGCCACATGGCAAGCAATATTGCCCAAGCTAGTGAAGAGGCTTCAACCAGCGTCAATACTCAATATACTCAGCTGGAATTGCTCTCTACTGCAATGACAGAGATGAGCGCAACCATTTCAGATGTGGCAAATAATGCTGAGAACACTGCTGCTAGCTCAAATCGTGTGGTCGAGCATGCTCGCCAAAATGATCGAACCATGCAGATGACCTCTGATTCAATTGCTGACGTTTCACAAAATATTTCAACTGCCCATGGCTTAGTGACCGACCTTCAAGCAGGCGTCAATGAAATAAGTAATGTCGTCAGCGTGATAAGAGAAGTATCCGAGCAAACTAATTTGCTAGCTCTAAATGCTGCAATCGAAGCCGCTCGGGCTGGAGAACAAGGAAGAGGATTTGCGGTTGTAGCCGATGAAGTGCGCAACTTAGCCTCAAGAACCCAACATTCAACCAATGAAGTCCAACTCACTATTGAAAAGTTAATCGAGCAGGCAGGAAAAACCTTTGCCGCTATGGAAGATAGTAATGAGAGAGTTGATGAGACAGTGGCTGCTTCTGAAAAAACACGCCAGCAATTAGATGTCATCGTCGCAGAAATGCAAAACGCCAATGATATGGTGGCACAAATCGCTGCGGCATCGGAGCAGCAAAGCGCTGTAGCTACAGAGATGAATGAAAATGTTTCAGGCATTAATCTGGCCGCCAACGACGTTCTGCAAGCCTCTCAGAGGCTAGCAGAAGACAGCCAATTCATGGCATGCACTGCAGAAGAGTTAACTCAGCAATTAAAATACTTCAAAGTGTGATGGCGTAGAAACTCGTTATACTGCATAAGAAGAGGTTTTTGCATCAATGAAAAACCTCTTTGCATGTTTATGCCCTTCTATTATAAAGTACTTTTGCTGTCTTCTACTGCCTGAACAAAGACTTGCTGAGCTCCCTCAACGTTCAGCGCTTTTGCTTCTTCTAATAATCTAATTGCTTTGTTGAGATCATCATTGGCAACCGCTGCCGATATGGCTTGGTGGTAATATTTCTTGGTTTCAGGTTGAACTGCTTCAACCGTTTTTGCCACCATTGGCTGCGAGTTTGACTTAGAAAAGGAACTTGATGTACCCAACTGTTTCAAAAAGCCAACTCTGTCAATAGAGACATTAACCAAGCCGTATTCAGAATTTGGGATAGCAATGTCTTTCACTTCAGGTAAATAGTTTCCTCTTCCCTCGGCGTATAATCTTGCAGGATGAGTCACCATAGTCGTTTTGTTAAGTTCAGACCTGTCGGTATAGATCAGCAGGTAAACACTTTCAACATCTCTTGGTGGAAAGAAATCTACCTCAGCACTCAAACGATTTCCTGCACCCAACCTTGGCGGTTGGTATTCAAACGCCTCTTCACCATAGCGTTCTAGCTCACGTCCACTTTTATCCAAAATAATCGCTCTCGGCACAAAGGCGGTTTCACCGATTTCACTTGTAATATTTATTGAAAACTCTCCCCTATCTGCAGGTAGCTCAAACAAGGCTACAGGGCTATCAATATCGTGATATTTAAGTGTCTGAGACTTTGGGGTAAGACTCACGCTTTTATTGCTGGGTAATTTCATTTGAACAGACTGAAGGTCTGATACCACAGTCACCTGCTTTGTATTGGCAACACTAATCTGTTCAACTACCTCTGGGGACTGGCATCCAAGTAAGGCAATGCAACTACTAAGAGCAAAGATACGAAAATACATGATGTCTTCCTTATTTGAATTTTTATTATTGACCGACAATACCAATAAAAAATAGCCAGCTATTATTGCTGGCTATCATAACTAGACGAGCCATACGGCACAATGAATTTGAGTGATTACCACCAAGCTTCTACTTGGATACCAACAACGTACTCAGAGTCTTCTCCTGTACCAAACGCATTGTCATTTTCAGTATCAGTTATATATGACCCATACACTCTAAGTTCAGGACGGGCCCAAAAATCATTACCCATTGCCCAGCCTTGCGCCACGGTAAACTTAGTGTTACCAAAGTCTTCTTTGGCTGTGCCCGCTGAATTGATCTTCTCACCCATGTTTACGCCAGCTTCAAAAATGGTACGCATAGTGTCATCCCATTTATACATAGGGCGCACAACTACCGAGAATTGGTCAGTATCCGACTTAAATGACGTAGCATTATCGTTTGTATCAGTACCACCTATATCACTGCCCACCATAAAGGCCAATTGATGGCCCATTTCCCAGTCACTCCCCAGACTCACAACACCCCAGTTAAGTAAGCGATAACCAGAAGCCTCATTCTGAGCGTTGTTTGCGCGGTTATAGTCTGCACCCGCGCCGAATGATGCGACCTGAGAACCATAACCATTGGTTCCGAACTGGAGTACTGTCTGGTTAAAACCAATCTTCATATTTTGGTGCAAGATTGCCGATGCTAACAGGCCGTCATCAGAGTCAATATTTTTCCCATCTTTCTCGTTAGAGAAGTTATAGGCCAATGTAAGTTCGAGGGATGCGTCTTCCCACATACCAATATTGGCTAATCGCGTATCGAAAATATAGCCTGCTCCATTTTCATTTTCCCCATCCTGGATAAGCGCAACGGATAACTTCTGATTGCCTAATGATAAGTTTTCAATACCGCCACCTGTTCCGGACGTATTGAGGAAGTAAAAATCGGTAATATGAATATCTTTACGCTGATAATAGGTTTTGCCAGCCCATAGGGTGGCTTCTTTGTCAGAGGCAATCAAGCCTTTGGCTTTAACTGCAAATTGGGCAACATTAATATCCCCATCTTCGCTACCGGATTGGCCATCATCTCCTTTGTTTAACATGGACTCAACACGCCAAGTTTGTTCACCCGTTTCTAGCTCTTCAGAAAAACCAAACTCATAATAGTTGTCGTTTTCATTACCCAAGCGACCAATACCAGCTTTGTTAACGGCCACATCACTACCTGAGTTACCGCTAATCCCAGTACCCGCCCTAAAATAACCATTAAAATCGACGGCTAGTGCAGGGGAAGCAGCAAGTGCTGCAGCCACTGCAACCGCAACTAAGTTCACTTTTTTCATTATTGACTCCAATTAAGATTTATTATTTTTATACCTAACTCATTACATGCTTCTATAAAGGCAGAAATAGAATCATTAATAAGTGAGGTAGAAGGGGTAAGAACACTGCCTTAACCCTTATGCTCTAACTACTGACAGACTAACTATAAGAGGCAAGGTTGACTTCCTCCACCCTGATTAATTTCTTAGGGGGATGAGAAAGGATGAGAAAAATAAACAGCAAAATTTTTTTTGGCTTGTCTCACAAATATAGGGATGAGAAAGTGTTGGATATGTATTTAAAAACCGAAAATAATCCTATATGGATCACTTATTAATATAAAAAGACTGAAGAAAAACACCATTAATAACAATTTTGTTTTCAACTCTAAGGCGCTTGACGTCCTTACAACAAAGAGATTTACTTAGGTCAGTTATTCATCGTCAATCAATGCAATGTTAATTATGCCTTGTTCTAAGCCTTACCCCCTTGGTGCCACTTTATGTGGTGAAGGATGTAATTTCTCTATTTATGCTCCCGGTCACAATAATTTGCTTCTTGCGCTATTTGGCGAAGATGACCAATACACTACACATCCGCTAAATAATGCTTATGCGGGCATATTACACACTCATATTAAAGGGGTGAGTGCTGGTCAAAAGTATGGTTTTATTGTTGAGCATCCAGATGGTGATTATCTCATTTCTGATCCCTATGCTAGGGCGATAGAAAAACCCCTTCACTATATGCCTCCGCTGACCCCTTCCAAGAGTTTTCAAATCGCTAAATCCGTCGTCATTGATAGCAATTTCGATTGGCAAGGAGTCGAAAAGCCTCTCCGAGGCAAAGAAGAAATGGTGTTATTTGAAACTCATGTCAAAGGGCTGACTAGACTGAACCCAGAAGTTGAAAGCCGCCAACAGGGTTGCTACCTCGGCTTAGTCAGTGAGGCAATGATCACATTCTACAAGCAACAGAATATTAATACCTTACAACTGTTACCCATTGCTGCATGCATGCATGAACCTCATCTTTTACAAAGCGAGCTATCCAATTATTGGGGTTACAACCCTTATGTATTCATGGCCCCCGACCCACGTTTTGCCGATAAGGATGCTGTACATGAGCTAAAAACCGCCATTAGAGAGCTACATCGTCACGATATAGAGGTCATCCTCGATGTGGTCTATAACCATACGGCTGAGGGTGGTAGTGAGGGCGCTATCTTTAACCTTAAAGCTCTCGATGACAACTATTACCTCAAACATGGCGATAGGTTTGCCAACTATACGGGGTGTGGTAATACGCTAGATTTGTCGTATCAACCTACCCTCAACCTTGTGATGGATAGCTTGAGATACTGGGCTGTGGAATATCAGGTGGACGGCTTTCGCTTTGATTTGGCTGCAACCCTAGGCCGCGAAGGCGATACCTTCAACTCACAATCAGCCTTTTTCAAAGCCGTAGCACAAGACCCTATACTAAAACAGGTAAAGCTGATTGCTGAGCCTTGGGATATTGGTCCTAATGGCTATCAAGTTGGACAGTTTCCAGTTGGCTGGAACGAGTGCAATGATAGGCTAAGAGATATTACACGAAGCTTTTGGCGCGGTGATCAAGGTTACCTTAAAGAATTCACAACACGCTTAATGGGGTCAAGAGACTTATACAGCGCTGCCAACTGGCCACATAATCTCACCGTTAATTACATTACTTATCACGATGGATTCACCTTGCAAGACTTGGTGTCTTACCGACAAAAACACAATCTTGCTAATGGTGAGGAAAACCGTGATGGACATGGCGATAACCGGTCAGATAACTATGGTATAGAAGGTGAGACAGACAATCCTGCCATTGTCGAAAAACGCGAAAAACAAAAACGTAATTTTATGGCCAGTCTATTATTTTCTTTTGGGATTCCGCACATATTGACAGCAGATATACTGTCACATAGCCAAAATGGTAACAACAATGCTTATTGCCAAGATAACGAATTAAGCTGGCTGAACTGGCAACCCTCTCAACAAAAAGATCGATTTAAACAATGGATGAGTCATATGGTCGAAGCTCGGCAGCATTTTATGTTGCCGCTGATTAAAGCTTTCAGTGGCAAGCAAAGACATAATAACAAGATTGAATGGCGACGTGTTGATGGCACGGCGATAGAACATGATGATTGGAACACGCTTAATGCTGTCTCATTGCGCCTAGGATTAGGTGAAGAAGGAAATGAAATGTTTTATTGCATTAATCAAACTAATGCACCCGCCCGTTTTACTCTGCCAGATGACAGGATGCAATGTTGGATCACTATCTGTGATACCCATAGTTATGACATAGGAAAAATTGTCGAGGGTAAACAGTTCCTCGCTACCCCTCGATCAATTGTGATCATGCATGCTGTGCAATAACTTAGCGACTGCTCTTTTTGGTGTTAGTATCTATCTTACTATATTGCTCAAGACCAGTGGTTAATCAACAATACGATGGCAGATAAGATTTCTACTACGGCGCTAGCTAAATTACGTAAAACTGAAGTTAAGAAGCTATTTGATACGCTCAAAACGGCTGGTTACGTCAATCGAGATAATAACTCTTGGATACTGACCGATATAGGTAAAAAATTTGGCGGTGAATACGCACAGCATCCAAAATACGGGCAGTTTATTGTCTGGCCTGAAAGCTTACTTATTGATAGTGACTCTAGCAGTGGCAAACCTCTCAGTGTTACCCAACTTGGGCAACGCTTTTCACTTAATGCAAAAAAAATCAATCAGCTACTCCAAGAGCTTGGCTGGTTGCAAAAAATCCCTGACGGATGGCAAGTGACTAACAACGGTCTGAAAGCAGGTGGCTATCAAAAAATTGATAAACAGACAGGCAACCAATATGCTTTATGGCATGATTCAATTGCACACAATAAACGCCTCAAACAATCTGTTAGTGAATTTTCAGGTCAGCAGGCTGAAAAGCACACAACTGACAAATCACTTTCAAACTTTAGGCAAAAATTTGAGGCCAAGTATCGCACATTAGATGGGCATTATGTCCGATCGAAAGGTGAGCTAATAATCGACAACTGGCTTTACATGAACGGCATTGTGCATGCGTACGATCGCCAACTGCCTATTGAAGAGCACATTCTTAGTGATTTTTATCTGCCCAGCGGCAAAGTTTATATCCAGTATTGGGACAATAACAATCATACCGATTCTGAAAAAAGAGAACTTAAGGCTATTTACCAAGCTCATCAGTTCAACTTGATCGAGATTGATTTCCAAGATATTGACAAACTTGACGACACTCTTCCTGCTCAGCTAATAGAGTTCGGTATCACAGCTTACTAAACGAAGCATACTGTATATTGAGCTTTTAAGTCTAAGTTGTGTTCGAAAAAGCCACCAGCTCTGGAAATCAACGATAATGATAGCTAGAGTGTGTTCTTTTCACATTGAACTCTCAATGAAGCTTGTAGAGATAAACCTTATGTTTAGCGATGATCGTATTATTGACAATATAGAAGAACTAGAATCTTTCCTTATCGCTGTAGAAAATGGCAGCTTTGGATTAGAAGGGATTGCGGGGATTGCCCTCGCAACTAATAACGCTGATGGACGCCACTTTGTCGCTGTATTGGATGATAATCATCAATTACTATTAGCAAGATGGGTCACTGATGACGTTTTCCAAAACGGACAGGAACTGGTACGTAATGGCCCAAAGAAAAGCCATTAATAAAGAATACTTGAGTTAAAACAGACTAGGATTAGAGCCTGACAAACGGAACAAAAAAAGGACAGCCACCAAATGGCTGTCCACTTAAACCCTTTAACATTTTTAGTGACTAACGGTTCCAACACATGACACGGTAAGTAATGTGTAGCTGTCTAACGCAAATGACGTCCACCATCAAACTGAAGGTTCCTACCTGTCATAAAACCACTGTTCAGCAGCATTTTTATCCCTTCAATCACTTCGTCAAAACCCGCTTCCCTAGGCAAAAGAGCTTTGGCCATTGCTTTTTCTTTATAGGCCTCACCATCATGTGGATTAAATTTTAACAATGCTGGTGAGATGGTATTTACTTTTACTTCAGGGGCCAGCAGAGACGCAAAAGACAAGGTCATATTGTTCATCGCGGCTTTGCTTGCAGCGTATGCGATATGTTTTTTACTCCCTTTTTCAGCAACATAGTCACTCACATGAATAACGTCAGCGTGACCACTGGCACGGAGTTTGTCTTGTAGCGCTAAATTCATTTGATAGGGAACCGAGGCGTGAACCGTCATCATACGTTGCATGATTTCAGCGGCGTTATGATGCGCACTATCGTCGGCTGACCAATCTGAAGCATTATGAACAATCGCCCTTATGGCATTATATTTAATTGACAGTTGCGAGATGAAATCATCGACTTGATTTTGCTGGTAGAAATCAACCTGATAAAGCTCAGCGCCAAGCTCTTTTAAATCAGCAAGAGATGGATATTCCGTGCGATAGGTGCCGACTATTTGATATCCATCATTTAATAATGCCTTAGACAATTCACACCCCAGCCGCTTGCCCACACCAGTAATAACGATAGTTTTACTCATTGAAGAAACTCCGCACGCGTTTGAGGGTTCGTTTTAAAGCAGCCACCGAGTGCTGTGGTGGTGGTGTTAGAATTCACATCCATAACTCCTCTGGATTTTACGCAATAATGTGTTGCATCTATGGTTACTGCGACATCATCTGTCTCAGTTAATGTCTGAATAGCCAAAAGGATTTGCTGAGTTAGACGTTCCTGAACTTGAGGTCTCTGAGCAAAAAAGCGTACTATGCGATTGATCTTAGATAGACCAATCACTTTAGACTTGGGTAGATACGCAACTTTAGCCAGCCCATCTATGGTAACAAAATGATGTTCACAGGTAGATGTGAGGTTGATATTGGAGACTTTTACCATTTCATCAACCTTCATTTTATTTTCAATAACGGTGATTTTGGGGAAGTTAATATAATCTAACCCAGAAAAAATCTCGTTGACATACATCTTTGCAATGCGATGTGGCGTTTCAGCTACGCTGTCATCGTTTAGATCTAGCCCCATCACCGAGATCACTTCAGTCAGAAGCCCTTTGATCCTCTGATACTTTTGCTCAGGCGTCATATCACTTTCTACTATAGGGGTTTCTAAACCTTGCTCAATAAGTGCCTCTTTTACTCGTTTCGCTTCTTCACTTATCATTTAATCCCCCTTTAACTCTTCTTTTGTGTAACTCAAAGTTAAAGACACAGAATCAGCAAATCTTAGCGCATGGGGTTTGTCGATAGTGACTTTAGCAAAGCTTACCTGCGGATTATCAACGCACAAGCCAAGTACGTCACTGGTTAGTTTTTCCAACAACAAAAAACGCCCACTTTCTACATGTCGAATAATATTTTTACAAATAACTTTATAGTTCAGTGCATTCTCAACATCATCTCTAAGGCACAGGTTATTGGCTGGATAATGTATTTCTGCGTTAATAATAATGTCTTGTTGCTTTTGTTTTTCTTCTTCGTTGAAACCTATGTAGGTTCTAAGCCTCAGATTAGTGATATTGATTATTGCGTTATGAATCATGATAATTACTCGCTAGTAGGTGCATTTTATCAATACGCTCTCCACCACAGAACCGATCATTAAACTAGAAAAAGCTTATTTAAGTCAGCTATATAGTTATAAATGCGCTTAAGTCATACTAGTACACACCACAGAAAAAACTCAACTTGATGCATAGTAAATCAGACATTACTTACTCAAACTAAGGCATTATGTTTATTTTTTTATCAAGTAAGGCCTCCAAATTCACGATTATCAGCGATATATGGAAGCAGGCTCTTAACTAGACAACATGAAATACCATAGCCATGAGAGAAGGAACTTACCCTAGCCTTCTCTCATAGAAACAAGGTGTCATTGATACTTTTAGTCAATGAATTGATCGAACAAATCAAACCAATTTGCCCTTTGAATCGTTTCTTCTCTCAGCATTGATGCCGTTTGCTCTCCGAGTTTATCTAAATTCAACTGTGAACTCTCTCGATCGTAAATCAACTTTAGCCACTCTTGAGCCCATACCTCTAGCTTATATACAGTAGCTTCAGCATGGTAAGTGTTAGAGACATGCTGGAGTGAAGTGCCCGATGATAAAACCTGAAAATCTAAGTCAGTCTTGTCGAGCTTTTTCAGATGAACTTCTGAAGCAGATTTCTTTGTAACCATATACATCTGCGGAGACCGATTATCCAAAGTTAACTTCACTAAATCATATACTTCACTATTTATTAGCAGAGCATCCGTTTCAGGTTTGATCTTAACCAATTTATTGGGGTCATCTTGAAAACCCTCATCATTACCATCAACTTCAATTTCGAACGCAGCAGCATCTTTCTTTTCAAATATGCCAGCCGATTCAATCAATGTGGTCACTTGATAATCATAGAAAGGGATCATAAATCCTTTACCACGGAAAGATAGACCTTCATTCATCGAACCTTCCCCAGAATAAACCGTCGGTATACTGGCATCTTTCATAACAGCATTGACTAGAGCATTATCAAAAAAGCCCTGAACAACAAATGCCTTGTTACCGCTTTCAGTCGTCAACTCGAACAACTTATAACGACTACCTTGTACAGAAAAACTAGACTGTTGTTCTAAGCTAACCCCTACGGCTTGTGCTTGCTCTTGGAGTGCATCAATTCTGCCTGTCGCGAGAACAATTGTGCTGCCAGACACCGGATGCTCTGCCATAGCTTTTAAAATTTCAGCCAAAACTCTCTTACCTATGCTTAAGTTTTGCCCATCTTGAACATCATTTACATTGTAAAACCGGCCTTGGTTAATCACTTGAGAGTTTTCGCGAGCCATCATGAGGGCGAAGTGATCTTGGATAAGCGTGGATAGCGGAGCATGACTATCGGGTTCATGGCCCAGCACCTTTCTAATAATCTCCACTAGCGTTGATTTGACGTTAGGGCTATCAATATCGGTATTGGCGCATGGAATACCAAAGCCAATAGCACCACGAGAAAGACCGGTAAAATATGCGTCTTTGACCTGACTAACTCCAGCCATCCCCCCAATCTCACCAACTCGAAGTACATTGGGCCTATCCACGACGCTGTATACTGACCCAACATTGTATTGAATTTCAAATTGAGGGTTATGACGTTTGCCTAGTTCACGAACTAACTGATAACTATAATTGGGGTCCCACTGACGATTCGCATTTTGGTGAGTAATCACTTTAATATCTTTATCTAACAATTTGTCTAGTGTGTCATTACTGATTGAGTAGCGATAAAAATGAGCATAAGCATCAATTCGATCTTTAAGTTCGGGATGTTTCTTAATAATGGTTTTATACAGCATCTGGAAGTTCACGAGATCGCCAAATCCAGCTATAGCGTATCCAGACATAAGAATTCGGCCATCGCTATTGAGTACAGTACTAAAAAATTCACTGACCTCATGCCTGTTTTCCTCGGAGAGTGATTGTGAATCTCGAATCACATCAAAGTTATTGATATTATATTTATCTGTAAGAAAACGAACATCTGCACTGATGCTAATCGGCGCTGGTTCTTCAGTACTCAATGCCAGTGAGATACCATTATGAGTGACAAGTATTTTCTCTTTCTTTGATAATTCAGACTCTTTTTCTTGAAGGAGAAAATTTATGTCTTGGGGCATATCAGAGTAGTTGAATTGAGCTCCGATGTTTTGATAGCTCTTTAACTTTTGGTTTATGGCTTCAGGTGAGGCGTCATCTGATATTCCTATTTTTTCCACCGTTTTTATATAGGATGCTAAACGTAAGAACTCGACTTTTTCCTCGAGGCTGAACTGTAAAAATGCACCAAATATAGCAGGCTCTACTCGCTTTTCATCTCGAGTTCTAACCTTAGGATACTCATCAGGTCCGTAGTGCACCACCTTCACTGTGGTCCCTGACTTATCTAAACGCAATCCAGTATACGTTCTACCTAAATCATGCAGAAAGTCGAACAGCTTCTTTAATCCTACACTGTCCGATGTTTGCGCTTCTGTGGGGTCAAGTTGTTCTTGAACATTATTCATATAAATCTCAAAGAGATCCGAGGATTTAATAACTGTGTTCTGACCCATATGATCATAACTGGGCATAGTTACAAATTGCGTATGTGAAAAGTTACTGATTGCAGAGTCCTCTCCCGCGCTAACATTTAGACTCTTCAGACGTTGTTTCCATTCTTTCCTCTTAGCAAGAATTGTTTCTGACGTTAACGGTATGCCATTGATCGTAAGGGGAGCTTTCTGCTCAACTTGCCCCGCAATAACGACCTCAGTACTTGGTGAATCTAGTAAGGGTGGTTCGGTCTTTGGCTCATTTTTAGCATCACCAAAACACGCTGTTAGAAAAAAAACGCAGAGAATAGAGAGTTGAGAGATGTTCAACTTAAAAGCAGGAACTGGATTGCGTAGCCAGCTACTTTTTAGAAATTGTTTGTACATAGAGATAAACTCACGCAGGCATTAAAAACGGCGTATAAAACGCGAGTTTGCTATCTATGTCTTATGAATATTGGTCAGACCAGGAGTGGAGAAATTTAAGCAGCACGTGATCCTTCATTTCCCTTGTTAAAATTTATATTTCAAAGGTTTAACTAAGCTATCCAGGCCCTCAATTTTTAGTGCCAAGCAGAGTTGAAGCAACTCCCCCAGCTCACCATTCGGAAAGCCCTTTTTATCGAACCAAAGCAAATATTCTTCAGGCAAGTCAATTAATATTCGGCCAGAATATTTGCCAAATGGCATGTGAATACTCGCTAGTTTAATCAAGTTCTCTTTTTCCAACATGGTCACTTCTAGTATGTGGAAGTATGAGGGAAATAGAATACCACTGAGAAGAGAGCCATGGTAGGGATACGACTAATTTTGGTCGATAGTGTGTGCGTACTCAACCACAATCTGATTGCCCTCGATGTAAGCGTTTTGAATTTCACCATCAACACTCATACGACTTTGCAGGTACACAACTTTTGGCCCCGAATCATTTGCTTGTTTAAGAGAAGGAAAGGTGAGTTTAGGGTCAAGGTGAAGCAATCGAGAAAATTGACTGACAAACGACATTGTTAGAGGCTGCTCTCCTCTAAGAAGCTGCGAAAAATTAAGCTGGCTAATGCCTAGCTTCTTCGCAAACTCCATTTGAGTAATGCGCATCTTTGACTTCTTAGACATCCAAGTCGAGTATAGTACCTCTCTGTCTTGCTCAGTAAATTCCATAGTTAACCCCTAATTCAAATGAATGAATCAAACTATGGACTTTTTACTAACCAAAATGTCAGATGATGGTAAACATTGTCCGAGATTAATCGGAACTATGATTGAACTCTCATAGCCACCCAGAAAGAAGACGCTTGAACCAATCAACCAAGCGTTTAATCACACTACCCTGCTTTATGTCAGATTTAGCCACTAAATCCTTTACCACCAAAGGTTCATCTTCAACTTTATATATAACGCTACCGACTTTCTCTCCCTTGGTAATTGGCGCAACCAATTCTCGGTCAAACTCTACTTCGGCTTCAAGCTTATCAGCATCCCCTCGTGGAAGAGTGAGGTAAATATCATCACTCACTCCTACAGGAAGTTGGTCTTTATCACCCATCCACACTTTAGCATTAGTCACTACATCATCCGCTTTGTTTGGAGATACAGTATCAAAAAAACGGAATCCATAACTGAGGAGCTGCTTACTCACCGACTCTCGGCTTTTTGCACTTTTCGCTCCCATAACAACTGCAATCAATCTCATATTTCCATAAGTCGCGGACGTTGCTAGGCTGTATCCTGCACCACTTGTATAGCCTGTCTTCATACCGTCAACGTTAATGCTTCTATCACGTAACAGGCCATTGCGATTGTACTGAGTAATTCCATTGTAGGTGTACGATGTTTCACTATACAAAGAGTAGATGTCGGGTAAATCATGTATAATCGCCCTACCCAGTTTAGCAATATCAAGAGGGGTCGAATAAAGTCCTCTGCTGTCCAAGCCATGGGGATTGCTATATGAGGTGTTTTCTAATCCGAGTGTCTCTGCCCATGAATTCATCATATTCACGAATGCGCTTTCGCTCCCTGCGACATACTCCGCGATAGCAA
The DNA here is from genome assembly GCF_022347625.1 of Vibrio sp. Of14-4. NCBI lineage: Bacteria > Pseudomonadati > Pseudomonadota > Gammaproteobacteria > Vibrionales > Vibrionaceae > Vibrio > Vibrio sp. Of14-4. Next base: position 114,886 of record NZ_JAKRGI010000005.1, read on the forward strand.
CACTGGCATCATTACCCGACTGGACAATCAGGCCTCGATACAAGTCCATCAAAGGCACTTTGGTCCCAACTTCAATAAACATCTTTGACGAATCGGGGAAGTTTTTTGCCCATGCTTTTTTACTAATTAAAACCTGATCATCAAGAGTAATATTACCTGCTTTGACCTCTTGACCAGCGACATAGGCCGTCATAAGTTTCGTTAGACTTGCAGGGTTTAATTTAGTGCGAGCATTCTTCTCTACTAATATCTCACCAGTGTTATAGTCAATCAGAACATATCCCCTCGCTGGTAATGAAGGGGGATCAGGGACAATGGTCGGCGCGGAATGAGCGCTAAATGTTATAGCCAACGTACACCACAAGGCAGATCGGTAAACAAAATCTCTTATCATGGGACATTACCACTCAAGTCACAATTCTCGTACGGTTTATCTGTACCAGTATATACAAACAACTAAGCTATGTGTTTGCTTTGTAACCAATAGTTACTTTTAGATAGTAGCTTTTGTCAATTTATGAGAATTCAGCGCGATTTATAAGTAAATAATTGCAAAAAATCAGCGCAAGTAGCGCTGATTCTAATCAACTTAAGCAACACAATAGTAGTGGCTAAAATGCTAATTTGTTTCGTTATTTATGAATTGTTGGCTATTTTAGCATTCAGGGTGATGCTATCTCTATATGTAAACCACAAGTAGGTCACAACTAAAGAGAAGAACAAATATGACAAGGCAAACACAAACGGCGACGAGATAAGCTCCTGTGAAATACCCCAAGCAACACCTGCAATAGTAATGATGAGCTTAGAAAACAAACCGACAATCAGGAGTAAAACCGCTAATTCAGGAAAACGGGTACTACGAAAAGCAAACCAATAACAACTGCCAACTGCAATAGCAGATACACACAGTCCCAACATAAAAGAATGCAAGTGTTCTGCAGAAAGCACTCCTGCTGATATCGATGCAACTATAATCAGGAAAAGCTTCATGTTCTACTCTCTATATAGTTTGTGACTATTTACTTTCATTAATGAAAACTAATTTTCTGTATATTTACATCACCTTTTTAACTAATTCAAGTGATAAATCTATGATGAAAACATCTAAATATCTCACAAAACATAGATGTAAAATATTGGTTAAATCCTTGTTTTCTCTTATTCCTTGATACCTGAGGAGATAGCTGATTCATAAGTGTAAAAAACACACAAAGTTACACTTTATTAACAGGTGACACATCTCGATTAATAAAAATAAATTCAGGCACTGCTCAGAAGATAAGCAAGGAGTGGGATAAGAATATCGATATTATTAAAAAGCCCTATTCAAAAGAAAGCAAGATTGTGCCTCCTTTGAATAGGGCTCTTTACCCTTATGTTTCATTTTACGATTAAAACTTCCTCTTCCTTTCTTTGCTCTTTCTGTCCGGGTCTTAAATAATCTGCTAGTCACTATAGCTTTAAGCGCATTATCGTGGATTTCACCTCGACCGACTTCTAGATCTGCCAGTTGAGTTTCATTCTCAACTTTTTTTCGGGTACTCTTGACCATAAAATTTCCTTATCATAATTTTATAAATGACCACTCAGTAGTAATAGATACATCATTTATGCGATGTTTTATATAAAAAACGACCGACATATCGAATGTTACACTAATTAAACCGAAACCAGTAATATTTTCGAAACCCTACCTAGCGCAAATTTCCAGTGAAAACACCTTGATAATGGAAAACTATCATATGAATTATATTGACTTAGTGCCACTTACCTTTAGACTATCAGGCAGCTAGAAAACGGTTCTTGTTTTTATTCCGCCGTTTCGTTGGATTTCCTTGTATTTCTTCCGTAACGTCGTGCGCAATAGCAATCTCCTTTTCCACGCTATAGTTGCCGTCATGGCTTTTAAAAGATTTATCAAGGATAAACATTATGTCTAACACTGTTACTGGTACAGTTAAATGGTTCAACGAAACTAAAGGTTTTGGTTTCATTCAGCAAGAAAACGGCCCTGACGTTTTCGCTCACTTTTCTGCTATCACTGGTGACGGCTTCCGTACTCTAGTTGAAGGTCAAAAAGTAGAGTTTGTTGTTTCTCAAGGTCAAAAAGGCCCTCAAGCTGAGAACATCAAAGTACTTTAATTGAACTGTACTATAGATTTACAATAGCCAGCATTACGCTGGCTATTTTTTTATGTGTAGCAAATAATCATGGCACTAAAACCAACAATATATAAATTCCGTCTGTCTATTTCAGACACAAATAGAGACCTGTATAACTCAACCCAGCTAACCATTGCTCAACATCCGTCGGAAAACACAGAACGTATGATGGCTCGTGTGCTGGCTTATTGCATCAAGTATCAACCTGAGCTGAGTTTTACCAAAGGTTTATCATCAACAGAAGAGCCTGATCTGTGGCTAAAAGCCCTCGATGGCTCAACATCTGTGTGGATCGAGGTTGGTGAGCCATCTTTAGATAGAATAAAAAAAGCAACTCGCTTAGCACAACGAGTAGACATCTTTAGTTTTACAAGTAAGTCTGACGTTTGGTGGGAACAAACAAAAAATAAATCATATCAATATGACGCACATATTTTTCGCCTCAGCAATGAGGGGATTCAAGCGCTATCAAGTGTAATTGAGAGAGGTATGGACCTATCTGTAATGGTAAGTGGAACAAGCATTTTCATTGACTGTGTTTCTGGATCATTTGAAGTTCAGATAGAAACGCTGCAATCCAATGACTGATTTTGCTAACGCGCTCGACAAGATAGGGGCATCTTCATTACCAGCAATCCTAGAACACCCAATGTTGTGGCAACAATTCTTGCAGCAACATTCCCCACTGTTCACAAAAGTTAAACAAGCCAAAGCCAATAAAGACTATCAATCTCACTTACTTGGCGTTTTAACTAGGGCGCACGTCGAAAGCTTGTCTCGGGTTAATACCAATCAGGAATCTGTTACAGCTATGTGGCAGGCTCTCAATACAAATCTTGGCGAACGGCATGCCAAACGATTCAAGTACCAAGAGCACACTATGCTTTACCTGGTCACACACGTTTGGCTCTACCTTCAAGGCTACTTAAAGATGGACTTCAGCCTTGCTAATGAGTATGCGCAAACAACAGCCAATACTCTTAACGAGTTGTCTAGCTTGAACATTGATAAGACTCGAACTCAGTTTATGGCCAGTTTTTATATGGGCCTGGAAAAGACACCCAAACCCTCAAAGACTCATACTGTCATGCATTGGCTAAAACGTTACTTTAAATAAGTAGGGCTTTTTCTAAAGCCCTGCCTTCATATTAAAGATAAGCGTGCGGTCCAAACACCTCGTAATGAATACGATCTCTTCCAACACCAAACCCTTCCAGTTGTTTAACTAATGCTTCCATAAAAGGAACTGGACCACATAGATAAAAATCTGCCCGACCGAAAGCCAGCGAGTCCTCTACATGGGATAAATCCATTTGGCCTGTGAAATCAGCCTTATCATTCAAATACCAAGTAAACTGGTTCCAACCATTCTGGCTAGTCAACTGTTCCGTTTCTTGCTTAAATGTATGCTGGTGTGGACCGTTACAAGCATATAAATAGGCTACATCTTGCTTACCTGACTCCGCCAGCATCTGCAACATAGACTGCATTGGTGTCGCCCCAACCCCAGCAGAAATAAGCACAACAGGCGCGTGTTTTTCTTGATAATAAAAATCGCCCGCGGGGGCATATAAATAAAGAGTATCACCCTCACTAACCTCATCATGAAGGAAATTAGATACCAAACCTTTATGCTCACCAAACTCGCGTTTAACTGAAATACGGTAATCGTTACCGTTGGGTTTTTGCGATAGGGAGTATTGACGTATCTCGTTGTGTTCTCCTGATGATGGTTTAACCTCAACTCCCACATATTGTCCTGGAATGTAGTCCAAAACATTACCACCATCGACTGGCGCTAAAACAAAACTCATCACCAACTCAGATTCGCGCTTTTTCTCTCTCACCACAAATTGACGTGAGTTTTCCCAACCACCAATAGCATGTTTTCTTTGCAGGTATAGCTCTCCCTCTCGGTCAATGAAAATCTTCGCAAGGAACAAATAGGCGGCTGTCCAAGCCTCTTCAACTTGTTTAGTAAAAGCTTCTGGTGCCAATTCACGTAAGGTTTCAATCAGATGATGGCCAACAATCTGATAATGCTCAGCTTGAATGTTGAAACTGGTGTGCTTGTGAGCGATCCGCTCTACTGCTGAAGCTAAGGCTTCCAAGTTTTCAATATTCTTTGCGTACGCCGCTACGGCTTCAAACAAAGCAACACTCTGACGACCGGTTTTTTGATGCGTCATATTGAAGATATCTTTTAACTCTGGGTTATGAGAAAACATGCGCTGATAAAAATGCTGAGTTAATGCTGGCCCTGCACCTTCTAGTAAAGGGATGGTGCTTTTTACAACTTCAATATGCTGATTATTAAGCATCTGTATATTCTCCTAGTATAATTCAAAGCTCTCCACCCTTTATTGCACGATCAGTGCCAAGTAGGAAGAACACCTAATTACTTGGATTTTCTTCACTAATTAGAATAAAAAAGTCATAAAGACCCCGTTGAAAAGTGTCTATATGACACTATAATAAATTAATCACACACTTTGGACGGTTGCTTTTTAAGCACCCTGAATAGTATTCTGGAGCCTACCACTAGCATGCAAGACATTTCTGTCTCTACTCTAATCGATATGACCATTGGCCTTGCAACAGGCCATAATGAACAAGAGCGATTCCACAAATTGCTCGACGCAATACGTAAAGCTATCCAATGTGATAGTGTCGCACTACTCTCACTTCAAGGAGATACTCTTGTGCCACTAGCCATCCAAGGGTTAACAAGAGATACTCTTGGGCGTCGCTTTGTTGTTAGTGAACACCCTCGCCTTGAAGCAATATGTGCATCTAAAGTGGCCGTCCGTTTTGACGCAAGCTGTAACCTGCCTGATCCCTTCGATAATCTGCTTATGGATTACGAGGGCGATCTTCCAATGCACTCTTGTATGGGACTGCCGTTGCTCTATGCTGATAAATTACTCGGAGTTCTGGCTCTAGACAGCCTAACGCCTAATGTGTTCGACCAAATACCGACTCGCAGCCTAGACGCGTTGTCGGCTATCGTTGCATCAACTCTTAAAGTTGCCATGACGGTCAGTCAACTTGAACAACAAGCAAAACAAACTCAACAAAGATTTGAAGAACTCAATGAAGATGCGTGGGAAAGAGAAGGAGGGGAAATTATCGGTGCTAGTCCAAAGATGCTATCACTAAAATCCGATATAGAAGTCGTAGCTCCCTCTCATTTCAATATTCTTATCAATGGCGAAACTGGTGTGGGTAAAGAGTTAGTTGCTAGGAGCATTCATCACCAGTCGAATCGACGTAAACAGCCTTTGGTATATGTAAACTGTGCGGCTATTCCTGAAAACCTCGTAGAGAGTGAGCTATTTGGTCATGTCAAAGGCGCATTTACTGGCGCAGATAAATCAAGGTTAGGAAAATTTGCTCTTGCGGATCGTGGTACTCTTTTTTTGGATGAAATCGGCGAACTTCCACTCAGCGCACAAAGTAAAATTCTAAGAGCTTTGCAAAACAATGAGATTCAACCCGTTGGTCAAGACAAGGTCGAAACCATAGACGTTCGAGTCTTAGCTGCGACTAACAGGGATCTTCCAGAAGAGGTGAATGAAGGAAGATTTAGAGCTGATCTTTATCATCGTCTCAGCGTGTACCCAATTAGTGTTCCTGCACTTCGCCACCGAGACGGGGATGTCACTCTACTCGCTGGCTATTTCTTAGAGCAAGCAAGACGAAAGCTTGGGATAGTTCAAATCAAACTCAACAAAGAAGCTCAGTATCTACTGTCTCGCTACAACTGGCCTGGTAATGTTCGTGAATTAGAGCATGTCATTAATCGCGCAGCATTAAAAGCTCGAGCAAGAGCGAATAACGCTAAATTGATTTCGGTTTCCATTGAAGACATAGGTGATTTACATGCTATGCCAATAGAAGCGTCTGCCGTACAGACGTCCCAATTGTTTGATATGTCAGAGTCACTGGTATCCAAAGGGCTGCGCGAATCGACAGAAGATTTCCAACGACAACTGATCACTCATGCTCTTACGGAGGCCGAATTTAATTGGGCTAAAGCAGCTCGACAACTCAAAACAGACAGAGCCAACCTGACTCGACTTGCCAAAAGACTCGGCTTGACGGTGACAAAGCAGCATAAGATCAGTACTCATTGAAAGTGATTTTGGGTACAATGCGTCATCAAATATCATGCTGTAAGGAATAATATGAAGTTTGTTCGTTGGTTATTAGGCCGTCTTATCCTGCTATTTAATTTTATTTTTTCTCCTAAAGGACTAAAGCGCTCTGACCAAGACCAACAGGCAGTCGACGAAAAAGCCAAAGCATTGGCCCTCTATCAGTTCGAAGCCTGTCCTTTTTGTGTCAAAGTCCGTAGAGCAATGAAACGCCAATCGGTCAATATTGAGCTACGTGATGCCAAAGCAAGTTCACAATACAGAAAAGAACTTGAACTTGGAGGAGGAAGAGTCAAAGTTCCCTGTCTAAGAATAGAAAAAGACGGCAAAGTAAAGTGGATGTATGAGTCGTCCGATATCGTCGCGTATTTGGAAAAAGAATTCGCGTAGTACCCAAGAGGAGATTACATGGAAGTAGTGGCTTTAGATATCGATCAAATCAAAGCGATCGTTTTTGATTTAGATAACACACTAGTAAGCTCAAATCTTGATTTTAACTGGCTAAGAGCACAAATTGGTTGTCCAAAAGAGGTTGATTTACTTACATTTATTGAACAACTCAATTGCTCTCAGTCGGCAGCGGCTGCGAATCAAATAGTACTCGAACATGAACTTGATGATGCCAACCATTCAACACCCATGCAAGGTTGTCATGACCTGCTTGGATTTATTGAAAAGCACGGTCTGCACACTGCAATCATCACACGAAATTGTTTCGAAGCATCGCTGCGTAAAGCCGAGCACAATAAGTTAAATATTTCGCGTATCATAAGTCGAGAACACTTCCCTCCTAAACCTGCCCCAGATTCCTTGTTATCACTAGCAGATGAATGGGGCTTAGACTCACATCAGATTCTTTATGTGGGTGATTATGTTTACGATTTGCAAGCAGCTAGCAATGCGAATATGCCTTCATGCTTGGTTACTCATGGCAATGCAAACACATTCTCTCATCAAGCATCAGTGACGGTCACCGAGTTAGACGAGCTGCTTATGCTATTGCTCGATCACCAATTGAGTCGACCACCTTTTGACTGAATCATGTTTACCGCAAATTAAACAATAAGATAGGTGACGCACATTCAATAACATCGTATGATTCTGCGTACTATTTTTTCAAAAAGATAATTATGGCTTCAAACAACCACCATCCTATACAGGGCGCAAGCTGGATGCTCACCGCAGGTTTAGCATTTGCTTTGGTCAATAGCCTTGCTCAAGTCGCCAGTATTAAGTTTGGACTAACTTCGACTACTGTCGCCTTTGTTCAATATTCGATAGCGCTAGTGGTGATTCTTCCTTATCTTTTGAGCTTGGGCATACGCGAATCCTTGCAAACCAATCACCTCGGCTGGCATATATTTCGTGTTTTTCTTTCCGTCATTGGTATCCAGCTCTGGCTATGGGCTTTGGCTTATCCGGTACCTATTTGGCAAGGTATCGCTTTACTCATGACATCTCCGCTGTTTGCAACGATAGGCTCAGGCCTGTTTCTCAAAGAACAAGTAGGGGTAGCGAGATGGGCTGCAACATTATCTGGCTTTATCGGTGCTATGTTAATCTTAGAACCTTGGGCTGATGACTTTAGCTTGGCGGCATTACTCCCTATTGGTGCAGCATTCTTTTGGGCGTGTTACTCCTTGATGGTAAAGAAATTGTCCTCCAATGACTCACCATCGACTATGGTCGTTTATTTGCTTATTTTAATTACACCATTTAATCTCCTGCTTGCAATACCCGAATGGCATACACCAGAAGGTGGTTTGATATGGCTAGTACTCATTGGTGCAGGAGCACTAACCGCTTTAGCTCAATGGGCAATAGTCAAAGCCTATTCTGTTGCCGATGCCTCGTTTGTTCAGCCTTTTGATCATGCAAAGTTACCCCTTAATGTCTTAGCAGGCTGGGTCGTTTTTAGCTGGGTTCCACCCGGAAGGCTGTGGTTAGGAGCCGCTATTATCATTGCATCTGTTGCTTTTATCACTCAATGGGAATCAAAAAAATCTCGTGAAGTGAAATAAATAATAGTTAATACCGTTCTATTATTTAGACATATATTCGGGAGAGTGCTCAATGACAGAACCAATCAAATTAACACTATATCGCTGGGGTGGAAGCTGGGGACCATTTAGCGTTAAAATTCCATGCGGAGAATGTACGCTAACTAAAGATATTCTCAAAGATACCTTTGAGAACGAATTAGCCGATGTACCCGTCGAGCTAGAGGTTAAAGACTGGCTAACTCATTGGTGGGAACCGCTCAAAGTAGGTGCTTGGCATGCGCCAATCCTAATGGTGGAAGGAAAAGTAGTCAGCCAAGGCGAAGCATTAAACCGCGGTGTATTAGTGCAATCTGTTATAAAAGAGTGGACAAAGCGTGACACGCTTAAAGGCAACATTGTTTATGGAAAAGCAACCTGTCCATACTGTGTAAAAGCCAAGAAATTACTTGATGATGCTGGTGTTGAATATCAGTACCACGATGTGGTCAAAGATAGCGCAGCGCTATATAGAATGATCCCCGAAGTCAAAGCAATCATAGGTGAAAAAACGCCAGTTACTGTCCCACAAATTTGGCTTGATGGTCAATACATTGGAGGCGCAGATAACCTGCCGGCATGGCTTGAAGAAAAAGGGCTAAACAAAGTGCCAGATAATGTGGTTAATATGGAAAGTAACCAAGGTTCTGCGAGTTAACTTACTTAAGCCCCCTCCTTTGGGGGCTTAAGTGTTTCGTTTATCGCTTAGGCTGCTGAAAAGTTTTACCTGCCGCTTGATAAGTATCTTTACGTTTTACATCAAACATTACTTCAAAGAACCAGGCAACAAATCGAATAACATCATCACCTTCATTCATAATATGCTCGATGTACTCTTGCTCTTCACCTTGATCGTTTTGCTCAATCGTCACATGATAAATACGGCGTTCGCCTTCAACTTCAGCGAGCGAAAACTGGCCTACCAGCGAGAGCGCAGCTTGCGCCACATCCTCATTTTGATTCGATTTGAGTATTTCGAGCGCTTGGGGCAAATCTTCTTGTTTACAAAGCGCTGTGACTAACTCAGAAAATTCTTTATGTTCCATCGTAGACCTTTAACATGTCAACATTAGTGAACGCATTGTATCAGGGTGTTTATGCCTTTCAAGCAAACTCTCGACGAGTAACCGCCGTCAATCGACCTGTGTATAAAGCAATACCCATAGCTCCAGCACAGACAAGATAAAATGCACCTAATGCCACACTGCTTTGTATCCAAGTCTCAACCAGATATCCCCCCAATAATCCAGCTAAGCACATTTGGATTGCTCCCGTTAACGCTGAAACCGCCCCAGCCTGCCTTTTATGTGGCCCGAGCAACATAGCAATAGAAATGGGAAAAGATAAGCCTTGAGCAACCACCATCCAAGTAAAAGCCCAAATAATATTAAATAGTGTCAACTCAGTCGCGGTCAGCCACATTCCTGAAGCGACAATAATACAAATGGCTAGCGCTAGAATCTTTCGCGAGCTCACATAACGGTTAAGAACATTTAATGCCAGAGTTCCTACCAGCAAACCAGCAGAGGGAATAACCATTACGCTTCCATACTGAGCCGCCGTTAAACCCAGTTCGTGTTGAAGGATAAATGGCATTACAGACAAAGATACTACACACGCTAGGTAAGTGATCCAATTATAACTGGCACTGCAAAGTACTTGCTTGCTCTTAATCAAGTAAGCATAGTTAGATACGACCTTATTTAGACTAAATGTCGTTGTACCATAGGTCATGGTTTCAGGAAGTATGTAATAACCTAAAACAAAAGTTGCAGCCAAATAACTCAACACAAATACAAACACAGCCTCCCAACCAAAATAAAAGGCTATCCAACCACCAAGCACAGGCGCAAGCACTGGCATTATCGAAGCAGTGACCGATACGTAGGACAATGCCTTAGTTAACTCCCGACCATCATAACAATCTCGTAATACGCTGCGTCCTAACACAGAAGCACTGCCAGAACCTAGGCCCTGTAAAAGGCGGCCTAACACCAAAATCCAGATGTTATGAGTAAATAAAATGCACATTAGAGTGCCAATTAAATATATCCCTTGACCGAGCAAAAAGACCGGTCTGCGACCAATAGCGTCGGATAAGGGACCATAAAAAAGCTGTGAAACACCAAAGCCGACAAGAAATAGAGTGACTAAAAGTTGTACATCGGATTGACTGATTTGTAACGCTTTGCTGATCATGGGTAAAGAGGGAAGATAAATGCTCACTCCTACCTGCCCGGTCGAAATAATGAGCATCGCCATCAATATCGGCGCTTTTTTCATTTCAATACCTCATACTTTTGACGTGCAACTAAGTTTAAGTTAAGCGCCAAATAATGATAATATCTTCAGTAGGAAACTAATTAATTCCCAATGGGAATGAATAAGGCAGAGAATGGATTGGATTCAAAGTGTTCAAAGTTATATTCGCGTAGTCGATGAAGGAAGCTTTAACGGAGCCGCTCGTAAAATGAATGCCACCAGCTCCGCAATTAGCAAGCGTATACAATGGCTTGAAGAAAGGCTCGGTGTTCAACTTTTAAAACGAACCACTCGCAGCGTAACTCAAACCGAAGCTGGTGCCCTTTTTTACCAAAGAGCAAAAGTACAATTAGAGGGGTGGCAGTCCGTTGTTGATGAGACCCGTTCAGTAAATCAAACCCCTGCGGGACTTTTAAAAATAGGGGCCACCATTGCCGTTGGATCTAAGTTCTTGGTGCAATACCTCGATGACTTTCTCCAGATGTACCCAGACATTCGAATCCAATTGATCACCACAACTCCTGGGCAGTTGCCAGAGCTAAGCTTAGATTTATTTATCAGTCGTGAATTGGAACAACTAAACTCACTAAGCTTTAAAGCTTCCCCACTTTTTGAACACAAAGCAGGGTTTTACGCCTCTCCTGCTTATCTTGAAAAATATGGTGAGCCCACGGCAATTGAGGAACTTACAGAACATAACATACTCATCTGGGGGGAGAGGCCGCAACGAGAAGTGAAGCTCAATAACGGAAAAAGAATCGTACTTTCGGGTAATCTCGCAACAACAAACCCTGAAGCCCTTTTCTATGCAGCTAAAAACGCTATCGGAATACTCATATCAAATGATGTGATGATTAAAGACGAATTAAATACCGGCGCGTTACGAAGGATCTTGCCATCTACGACGACCGATGAAACTACTGTCTACGCCTATTACCCAAAACTGGATTACCAACATACTCGAACAAAATTATTTTTAGACTACCTGAAAAATCGTCTCCTTGATGAGTAGGTTTGCTTCAACAGAGAAAAAGATCCAAACTAAAATTTGAAATGATATGAGACCTGTACCATATTTAAACGTGACATTAGCAATAAATAAGTTATTTAAATCACGGCTAAGCAGGTAGTTCAAATGGCTAGGGCATCATTACAGGCAACATCTATTGATTTAGATGTTCTGAGCTTAACGTTACAACTCGATGGCACTGAATTGCTTAATCGGGTTACTAGTGTATTGCATCAGCATTTCACATCGTACTCGACGTGCATCGTCGAGATAGATAAGTTCAATGCCAACGGGTATTGCCTAGCGCAGGCGTGCTTTGATTCAAGTAATGTTCCTATTTCATACTCGCTCACCAACACACCATCATTTCGCGTGAGCCATTCTGAACTCGATTACGTACTGTACACTCAGAAAGTCACGTCACAATTTCCTAATGACCCGTATCTATGTGAACATAATATTGAAGCCTATATTGGTATCCCACTAAAGACCGCCGCAGGTGAAATACTTGGTGTGCTCTTGTCAACCTTCAAGCACCCCGTCCAATCCCCTAAAGAACTTATTTATTACCATATGCTTTTCGCAAATATAGTAGTGCACAGCCTCCGAGTGAAATGGCTTGCCTCTCGATCTGATAGCTTGGTTAGGCAACTTAGTTATGAAGTTTCTCATGATAATCTAACTGGCCTGCTTAATAGAAGTTACCTGGCCGACAAGCTCGAGCGATTGTCTGAATCACACTCCGGCTATTTGACCCTCGTCTATCTCGATATTGACAGCTTCAAGACAATTAACAACTTATATGGGCAATATATCGGTGACCAAGTACTTAAATTTGTCTCACACGCGATCGAGTCCTCTTTGCATAACAGACAACTAGCATTTCGGATCTCCGGTGATGAGTTTGCCTTTGTGACCTATGCTAATGATCCTGTTGAAGTATGCCATTCAATATTGGCAAAACTGGAGCCAGGCTATCAAGACCCAGCATATAACTTAAAAGTAAGTGTTAGCATGGGTGTAGCGATTAAATCCGATCCTCGGATCACTGTTGACCAGCTAATTCTTAATGCTAGCCTAGCACTCAAAGATTGTAAGCAAAAAAGAAATACCCAGATTCGATGTTACGATACTGAACTCAGCACTCTTTACTATCGCCGAACAAGGGTCATAGATGCGCTGCGTCAAGAGCTTGCAGCCAACCGCTGCGCAACAAGCGAAATCTACGTTGTCGCCCAGCCTATAGCCAAACAAGATCAGAGGGAGTGGCGCTACTTTGAGATCCTCGCTCGCTGGGAGAGTAAGTCATTGGGGTTTGTTTCCCCAACAGAGTTTATAGAGGCCGCTGAACAATCAGGCTTGATTGTTGATCTTGGCGAAAGAATCATTCAGCTCGCATGCCAAGCAAAAAAACAACTAGAAGATGGGCTAGGCTATGGAGTCAGGTTAGGTATAAATTGTAGCGCACATGAGCTCAGTGACAGTCAGCGCTATCTAGCACATTTGACATCCACTATTAGCATGTACGGTTTTAAGCCTTCAGAGTTCACCATCGAACTTACCGAAACCGTGTTACTGTCACAAGAAGGTGAGATTGGTACTATATTAAATCAGATGCGAGAGCTTGGGTTTTGTATTGCTCTTGATGATTTTGGCACTGGGTATTCGAGCCTTAACTATATCCATCGCTATCCAATAGATTGTATCAAGATTGACGCAAGTTTCATCCGCGACTTGATGAGTAACTCAACCTCAGAGCGCTTAGTTTGGCTAATTATCCAGCTTTCCCAACAACTCAAAGTTGACTTAGTCGCAGAAGGGGTCGAAACACAGCAAGTGGTTGATAAGTTGCACCAAATGGGCTGCACACAAATCCAAGGCTATTATTACTCTCGCCCAGAGAAGCCAGATATTATTATTAAAGCGCAAAATAGTCTTGGACCAAGTGAGCCACCTACGCAGGCTGTAACCTGTTAAATGTCACTCCAAGCTTCAACCCGAAATTATACGTTAGTAATGGCGGCTTTCGGCTAGCAACTTACAAACTCGCGGCGTAGTAAGCGAACTAATGTCTTGGTCTCGCGCTATCCTTACTCGAATATCTGTACTCCTTACCTTGACCGTTTCAGGACAAGCCATTACGGACCAAGCTTCGAGAATTTTGTCCGCTTGATAAAATTTGCCAAAATTAAATAGATTGTCGGGGCCTATCACAAAAGTAAGAGAGTCATCTGGGTATTCGCTTTGAATCTCCTTTAATACCGCATAAGTGGTGACGCTCTGCTCCGGTTTGTAGAGACGCTCTTCGATACGGCTTAACTCAACATTTTTGAGAGACAGGTCCTTTATGAATGCCTCAACTAAATCACACCGCTTAGCATAATCAAGCATCTCCTTACCCCACGCATGACTGATACTAGGTACTAAAAGAACTCGATCAAAATGCATTAATGATTCAATAACACTCTGGTGACCGATACTCGGTGGATTAAATGCACTTCCAAATACCGCAATTTTGCTCATTTTTTTTCCTGATAACCGTGAATTTCGTGTTCATAGTTTTCTAAACTGTTCATTGAGGTATGATATTACTATTATTTCGTAAAATCATGCTTGCAGGAAGAAAACCTATGGAACAGCAAATCCGCGATGAAATGCGTGTACTGCCGTCAATTGATCCTCAATTTGAAATCTCACGCCGTGTTGAATTTATCAAAAATAAGCTCAAGGATGCGCGATGCAAAGCATTAGTGCTAGGCATCAGTGGTGGTGTGGACTCAACCACCTGTGGCCGCTTGGCACAAATAGCGGTTGATGAACTCAATAGCGAAACCGATGCAGGTTATCAGTTCATTGCTGTTCGCCTGCCTTACGGCGAGCAAAAAGATGAAGATGAAGCTCAAATTGCCTTGGAGTTTATTCAGCCTACTCATTCAGTCTCGGTGAATATCAAACCTGGCGTAGATGGCTTACACGATTCTTCTCAGCAAGCTTTGACCAATATAGGCTTAATGCCAGCCCAAGTTGCTAAAGTCGACTTTGTCAAAGGTAACGTTAAAGCTAGAGCCAGAATGGTCGCCCAATATGAAATAGCAGGCTTCGTTGGTGGATTAGTTTTAGGCACAGATCATTCTGCAGAAAACATTACAGGCTTCTATACAAAATTTGGCGATGGTGCATGTGACTTAGCACCTCTTTTCGGTCTAAGTAAACGTCAAGTCCGAGAACTAGCAGACACGCTAGGAGCGCCTAAGATTCTAGTAAACAAAACACCCACCGCAGATTTGGAAGAACTCGCTCCTCAGAAAGCAGACGAAGATGCACTCAGCCTCAGTTATGATCAAATTGATGATTTCCTTGAAGGAAAACCCGTTTCACAAGATACGGTCGACCGCTTAATCTCCATTTACAAAGCAACACAACATAAACGGCTACCAATTCCAACCATTTACGACTAACTCGGGTCTTCTCCCAAACTAGAAACAGAGCTTATTTGCAACCAAATAAGCTCTTATAATAACGGCAGACAATGATCGGCTGACCTAAGATCCGTAACTTGAAGCCCTATCCAAACGAGAATCACGAAAATAGTTTGATAGCATCATCAGGGCCATTATCGCAGCCAAAGATTCTGAGAATAAAGTCGTCAACCAAATACCGTTTATCGGCAGATACTCTGGGAGAAAACACATGCCAACAATGACAAAAATAAATCCACGAGATAATGCCAGTACCGTCGCACGTTTTGGTAACGCAATAGCTTGAAATAAATTGGCAATCACTATATTAAACCCCATCAGGGGCACAGCGAAAAAATAGTAAGTTAATGCGGTCGTCGCCAGTGGTATCAACTGGCTCGAGTCTCCCAAGTATAACGATGCAATCTCAGAAGCAAATAGCCAGATGATGATGAGAAACAAACTGCCACTAATAATCGCAACCTTTAGACCTAATCTTAAAGTTTGCTCAATTCTCAGTTGGTGGTTTGCTCCATAATTGAAACTCATAATCGGCTGGCAAGCTTGTCCTATAGCGACCATAACAAATAACGCAAACACCCCAAGATTAGTGTTTAGTCCGAAAGCAACAACATAACTCTGATCAAACTGAGTCAAAAGAGTGTAATTAAACAATATTATCGTTATCGCAGTGGCTATTTCCACACAAAACGACGGTACTCCCATCGCGAGAATATCTCTAAACTTGCTAATACCGATTCCCTCAAAGCTGAGCGTTAAGTTGCCTTTTCCACGCATAAAATGGCTCAAAAGAGTCAGTAACATAAGTACCTGAGAAATAATAGTGCCATAAGCTGCTCCTTCAATACCCATACCCATTTTGATAATAAATAAATAGTCAGCTAACAGATTTACTACTGCTCCAGCAGACATTGCATAGGTCGCTAGTTTGGGGTTAGAGTCATGGCGAACAAAACAAGATAAAACCCAGACACAAGAATAGAGCGTAAAGAAAGGTAACATAATGAAAAGATACTCACCTGCTAGCTGAGCGATCATGCCGGAGGCGCCGAGTAGTATCAAAAGTTCATCAAGACAACTGATAGCTGCTGTAGTCGTTATTGAACTGAGGATAAGAATAAGTAGGATAGACTGACTAAACCAAGTTTGAGTTGTTCGTGTCTTTCCCTTGCCTATATCTATCGACATCTTCGCCGCACCGCCAATCCCTATCAACATCGCAAATGCAGTAAAAACAGAGAACACAGGCATTATCAGAGCAAGAGCACCAAGCCCCTCTGCCCCAATTGCTATACCTATTATTAAACCATCACCCATGATAAACAGAGACTTAATAAGCATCCCTGCCAAGGCAGGCCATAAATACAGATAAAAGGAAGTGGAGATTGAATCCTTGTCTAAATTAACTGACATATCGCTAATAATTCCAAATAGTTGAGAATGTAGTTAGGTATTATCAGCACGCGTAAGGCTTACATAAATGGATTCACTGCTTATTTTCTTGCATTATTAGAACATTTAAGGCGGAAGTTAGTAGGAGTTTCACCGGTTTGACAACGATAGAACCGACTAAAGTAAGCTGGGTCAACGAAACCTAAATTGAAAGCAATTTTCTTGATGCTCTTCTTAGAGAAAGTCAGCTCTCTATTGGCTTCCAACACCAGACGATCATGTATGAGTTGAGTGACTGACTTTCCCCTATCTCGTTTAGTGAGTTCATTAAGCCTTTTGGGTGTCAGAGACAATTGAACGGCGTAAAACTCACTCTGTTTTTCTTGTTTATAGTGTTTGTCTATCAGCTCAACCAGCCTCGTCACTCTTCTATCATAAACCTTCGTGCTGCTCTCAGATGGTTTAGCATATCGAATTAAGTAACGCATAAAACTGGTGACCAGCGACTCTACTAAACCCCAATCGCAATCTGGTCGTTTACACTCCTCACTGAGTAATGAAAAAATAGACTCCAAGTACATTATACCCTCATCACAACAGTCAATATATGGCACTCTATCGAATGACGAAAAAACACTATTAATCAGTTGATTATTGCGAGGATGTGTATCGATAAAGCCTGTAGCAAAAACCAAGAAACGTACGTCATCACCCATGCAGTGAGAAGAATGTACTTGGCCTGGAGTAATGGTGAAAAATCGATTGGCACGGTTTTGATACTCTGTGAAGTCAATATATTGGTGACCCTCATCCTTTAAGCACCAAACAATCTCCCAGTATTCATGACGGTGGGGCGAGTAAAATGGGTCCTTCATATTGTCAAACTCTTCCGCAAAACATGGTTGCGCAGAGGCTAAATGAACGCTTAATACAGGATTGTCAATAAAACTCATGATAGAAGCAGTGAAATTGTCGTTATTAAGTCAAGGAAGATATTTTTTAGTGTCATGCAGTTGAAATTTAATATATTGGAAGATGCAGACCGGCTTATGAAACCGAATTGTTGCTACTAGGCTTAATATCTTTCTTCTAATGCAATATTATTGTTTGCCCAAAGAAGTGCTTGAAGTCGATTTTTAGCATTGATTTTCTTAAATATATTATGCAAATGTGTTTTAACCGTATTTTCTGTGACAACAAGCTCATCAGCAATTTGTCCATTAGAGGCCCCATGACCGAGTAAATACATTATTTGTTTTTCGCGCTTTGTGAGATTCGCATACGCTTGTGAGGTTTTTGAGGTAGTCATACTCCTGAAATACTCGATATGATCTTGCGCCACCTGTCGCGTTAACCACATTTCCCCTTCGAAAATTTTTTCTAAGCCACTAAAGAGTGTCGACATATCATCATCGAGATAAAAAACTCCAACTAAGTTTCGCCATTTAAATAGCTCTTCTGATGACGTTTCTCTTGGGCAGTTTATGATTATTTCTCTAGCATTATTTTCACTGGCGAGTCTTGCTTGGTTATATTGCTCGAGCTTGCTTTCATCTAAATAGTGATAATCGAATAAAACATAGTCCCCGAGTGTTACACCTAGAGATACAGATTCAAGTAATTGCTCGATAGCGACCATACAAACATTATGCTCAATGCCTTTTTTTAACGAATCATTAAACACTCTAGACTGCATAGATGCATCGGAGAGGAAAGTTACTTCATAGGTTGGTTGATTGGCCATCTTAACATGCTCCGGCTCATTCTTATTGATCGATGCAACAATATTGATTCGGTGAAAATTGTCAAGCTAACCTGAATAAAAAAAATAAATTACACAATAAGTTAATGGTAATGGCGATATTATGACCATTATTTATCAATTATGAGACACGTTTAAATCTTAAAAAATAATAGGTAAATTAAGTTGAAGTCGAATTCAACTATTTTATCATTAGGTAGCCAGTAAAAATGCGGCTTGGGGAATTATTTATTTGCTCTTTAAACAATCTCATTGCAAGTAACACAACTAAACAAATCAGGTTAATACTTCCACCTGAATCCGAATTAGAATTCGCAGTAATAATATTACTAACAAGGGTGCGCTGCCCGTTAACTGTTGTAACATAGTACTTGGGTACTTCCTGACCATTTATTACTTGATTAATCCAGCCAATGTAGTCATAAATATCTGTGAAGACAGAGGTAACAGTCAAAGATGCATCACCACACGACCCAGGACCAAAGCTAGTGATACCAATCTGAATGTATTGGCTGCCACTTTCTATATACACAGGGCCTCCAGAATCGCCATTACACGTCGAATTTCGATATCCGCCAGACTGCGCCCCTCCAAAACATATTTGCTTGTCGGTCACTAAGCCGTATTGAGACCGGCAATTATTCAAGGACACATAGTCGAGGTTAGTCTGTTGTAATATGGTTCCTCCCGATACGTTACCCGCAATTTGGCCATGCCCTATCGCAATGTAAGTATCTGAAGCAGAAAAGCTGTTGTTAATCGTCGTATTGAGTAAATAGGTATAATCAGGAATAGAAGTTAGAGGCGATTCAAGCTTGATCACTGCAATATCGTTGGGCCAAAGTACTGCTCCTGAGTCTATGTAATCACTAGGAAAGTAAAACTCTGACGCTCTGGCTTTTTCAGCACTGGCATAAGTTGATTCATCCAAAAGCTGAGGAATGACGTAAGTGTTGAGCATAGTACTGGGGTTTTCATAGATGCAGTGGGCAGCAGTGAGCGCGTATTGGCTATTGAGCATAGTTGCCCCACAATAGTTACTGTAAGAAGCTCCACTAATAAAAAACATGCTAGCAAAAGAAGGATATGTAGCAGCACTGCTAACGTTAGTGCCATTAACAATGTAGGCTGATACATCGTTTGCCATAGCACGAGATAACACCAGCATTAAACAAAGAAACCCAAGTAAAACCTTCATCTTTCCGTCTCCCTTCTATGCCTGCTAAACCTAAGTTTAGTTGACAAAAGAGAGAGGGGTTAGGATATAAATCGTTAATTCCATTAAAAATAGTATAGTCAATATCCCAATATCAAAAACAAAAAACCTCTCGAAAAAGAGAGGCTTGATTTGAAAATAGTGCCGAGGTTTTTCTTTTAACCGCGATAATAACGCTGAGGTACAAATGGCATTTTCTCGATTGTCATAGGTAGTTTCTTACCACGAACATCGGCAAACAATTCTGTGCCAATAGCCGACAGATCAGCGCGAACATAAGCCATAGACACTGGCTTGCCAGCATTAGGGCCTGCGGTACCACTGGTTACAACACCGACTTTGTTATCCTCAGCGTCAAATAACTCCGCACCTTCACGAACGGGGGCTTTAGTTTGACCAACCAAACCAACACGTTTGCGTGAAACATCTTTGGTTTCAATCTGCTTGAGGATAATGTCGGCGCCTGGAAATCCACCAGCGCGCTCACCACCTGCTCTGCGAACTTTCTGAATACCCCATAAGAGGCTCGCTTCAACGGGCGTGGTGGTCGTATCTAAATCATGTCCATACAGACATAGACCACATTCAAGACGTAATGAATCACGCGCACCAAGACCAATCCACTCCACTTCTTCTTCTGAAGTTAGCTTGGTTGCCAGCTCTTGGGCGTGAGTATTGGGCACAGAAATCTCATAGCCGTCTTCACCTGTGTAGCCACTGCGACTCACGATGCACTCAACACCCAAAATATCGAGCTTTTTGACATCCATGAATAGCATATCAGCAACCTCAGAGTTGAAACGCTTTAGCACCTCGACCGCTTTCGGACCTTGCAGTGCCAATAGAGCACGATCATCAATCACTTCAAGCTCAACACCAGTTGGTAAATGAGCGTTTAGATGCGCGATATCTTGTTCTTTACAAGCAGCATTGACAACAACAAACAGGTGATCGCCTAGGTTTGCTACCATAAGATCGTCCATAATGCCGCCTTGCTCATTAGTAAAAAAAGCGTAACGCTGATTACCTTGCGGCAAGTCGATAATATCAACCGGAACTAAAGACTCAAGAAAAGCCGCTGCACCCTCTCCGTGCAGTCTGAGTTGCCCCATATGAGAAACATCAAAAAGCCCAGCCGCATCGCGAGTATGCAGGTGCTCTTTTTTAACACCTAGTGCGTATTGAACTGGCATATCATAGCCGGCGAAAGGAACCATTTTCGCACCCGCTTCAACATGAAGGGAATGAAGGGGTGTTTTAAGTAGATCTTGAGTCATTGTTGTCTCCATTTAATCAGGTCCGTTTTCCATTCAAGGAAACCTTGTTTCCAATAATAAACACGAGTTGGACCTTTTTGCACTCTTAACGAGATAGCAAGCATTCAAAATGTGACATTTAACATCATATTCACATTTTCTGAGGACAAAAGAAAGCGCCACCTCAGGCGAGATGGCGCTATTGTACCGACAAAAAACCAAAAAGCAAACGTTTGCTTTCACTATAGGAAATATAATAAATGCATCATTATTTGGCAGTCACCCATAAGATATTGGCGTCTTCTTCACTGGTTGAAATCAGCATATGGCCCATAGTGGCATCGTAATACACACTGTCACCTTCATCCAACTCTACTGGTTCATAAAACTCGGAATAAAAGAGTACAGACCCAGACAAAATCAGCAAAAATTCTTCGCCATCATGACGAACCCAATCACCATATTCTTCAAAATTTCGCGCATGAATTCGACTCTTAAATGGCATCATTTTCTTGTTCGACAGCTGGGTTGCCAATAGCTCATGCTCATAGGTGGGCGTTGGGTGAGGTTTACCCAGCCCTGTCTTAGTAATGTCTCTGCGTGCCGTTGCCACCTTTTTTCTAGGTGGTTCAAAGAGTTGAGGCATATCTATTTGCAAACCAAGCGCCAGCTTTTGCATCGCTTGAAATGTTGGTGAAATCTGTTCATTTTCGATTTTACTCAAGGTTGAACGAGCCAGCCCTGTACGCTGACTTGCCTCTTCTAGAGTGATCCCTAACTTACTTCGAATGTCCTTAATTCTCTGACCTAATTTTAGAGGCTCAATATTTTGATCACCCTCTTTTGCCAGAGTCAAAGATGGGTACTCGTCATAGATATCTTCAGGCATGTATCCCTCTTCATTGAATGTCCATTTCACAATGGTTTTTATTGTGCACTAAGCCTATCGGATAAAAAAGATAACTAAGACAAATAAACCGTGCTCTCTGTAACATTTTCAGAAACCATGTTTCCAATAGGAAATTTTTAGTTGATTATAGTCCCAACAAGAGCTATGTTACCAACTTGTTAGTTGTAGAGATGCGATTTCCGAACTGACTGATAACGTGATTTAGCAGTGAGATTCGGTTTTTCCCCGCGATGAAAACATCATTTGGGGTATGGAATTCACCCTGTCTTTGGAATGAAGGCAGTAAATAGAAAGAGGACTAACGAGAGCGATAATCCTATTAATAATCTCGTTGGCACGAATGGAAGGTCATCTACCATGAACAACAGTTACCAAAATCACAGCCTAGAGAATTTTTTCTCTACCAACCTTGCTGCTACCGATGACGCAGTTTTTGCTGGAATCCAAGCGGAAAATACTCGTCAGAACGAACAAATTGAGCTGATTGCCTCTGAAAACATTGTATCCAAAGCCGTAATGCAAGCTCAGGGCACATGTTTAACCAATAAATACGCAGAAGGTTACCCCGGTCGTCGTTACTATGGCGGTTGTGAACATGTTGATACCGTAGAAGCCATCGCAATTGAGCGTGCGAAGCAGCTTTTTAAATGCGAATATGCAAACGTTCAACCTCACTCTGGCGCTCAAGCAAATGGCGCAGTTAAACTGGCTCTACTGCAACCTGGCGATACCATATTAGGTATGTCGTTAGATGCGGGCGGCCACTTAACTCACGGTGCTCGACCTGCACTTTCTGGTAAATGGTTTAACGCTGTTCAATATGGTGTTGACCGTGAAACACTCGAAATAAACTATGACGACGTTCGCGAGCTTGCACTCGAGCACAAACCAAAAATGATCATCGCAGGTGGTAGTGCTATTCCACGTACTATCGACTTTGCAAAATTCCGCGAAATTGCCGATGAAGTCAACGCCATTCTCATGGTGGATATGGCGCACATCGCAGGCCTAATTGCTACAGGCGCACACCCTAGCCCGCTACCGCATGCACACGTAGTGACAACCACAACACACAAAACTCTTCGTGGCCCACGCGGCGGCATGATCTTGACTAACCATGAAGACATCATCAAAAAGATCAATTCTGCTGTCTTCCCTGGTCTTCAAGGTGGCCCATTAATGCACGTTATCGCGGCTAAAGCCGTAGCATTTGGTGAAGCGCTTGGTCCTGAGTTTTCAAGTTACATTGACTCAGTCATCAATAACGCCAAGGTATTGGCAGAAGTTCTGCAAACTCGCGGCTGTGACATTGTCACAGGTGGTACAGACACACACTTAATGCTGGTTGATCTTCGTCCTAAAGGATTGAAAGGCAACAAAGCAGAAGAAGCGCTAGAGCGTGCAGGGATCACATGTAATAAAAATGGTATTCCATTCGATTCTGAGAAGCCTATGATTACATCGGGTATACGGTTAGGTACGCCTGCGGGGACAAGCCGCGGCTTTGGCGCTGAAGAATTCAAACTCATTGGTAATTGGATTGGCGACGTACTAGATGGGCTAGTAGAGAACCCTGAAGGTGACGCAGTAGTGGAACAACGCGTTCGCAAAGAAGTGAAAGCATTATGTAACCGCTTCCCTCTTTACCAGTAAACAAATTTAAACAAAGTTATTTTTTGGAGACTAAGCAATGGACAAAACACTGAAGTTTGCAGACAGCCACGAGTGGGTACGTGACAACGGTGACGGCACAGCAACTATCGGTATTTCTGAACATGCACAAGAAATGCTAGGTGACGTCGTTTTCGTTGACCTTCCTGAAATAGAAGCTGAAATCGACGCCGGTGATAGTTTCTCTTTAGTTGAATCTGTGAAAGCAGCTTCAGACATCTACGCCCCAATTACAGGCGAAGTCGTTGCAATCAACGAAGAGCTCGAAGATAGCCCAGAGCTTATCAACGAAGAGCCCTATGAAGGCGGCTGGATTGTCAAAGTGAAAATGTCAGATGCTTCTGAGCTCGACAATCTTAAAGATGCAGAAGAGTACCTAAACTCAATCGAAGACGAGTAATAGGCAAATGTGTAAGGCTGTCCCAATTAAGGGGCAGCTTTTTTTCAAAGTTCGGACGTATAATTATTTATATCAGTAGTGATATCCAATACCCGAATGATGGAGTAGGTAAAGGACAATGACTGAATTACTTCAAAGCCTTAGCACCCAAAATGAGTTCGTTGCTCGCCACAACGGCCCTAACAAACAAGACCAACAAAAAATGTTGGATGTCATCAAAGCAGCTAGCCTTGATGCCTTAATCGACGAAACTGTGCCTGCGCAAATCCGCGTTGAGAAGCCAATGGCTCTAGCCGAGGCTATGAGCGAAGCAGACATGCTGGGCGCCATGCGTGAATTTGCTGACAAAAACCAAGTCAAGCGCACCTTTATTGGCCAAGGTTACTACAACACGTTCACGCCTAATGTCATCTTGCGTAACGTACTAGAAAACCCAGGCTGGTACACGGCATACACGCCATACCAACCAGAGATCTCACAAGGCCGCCTAGAATCACTGCTCAACTTCCAACAGATGGTCATGGATCTAACAGGAATGGACATTGCGAACGCATCGCTGCTTGATGAAGCAACTGCAGCAGCTGAAGCCATGACACTGTGTAAGCGTGCAGGGAAGAGCAAAAGCAACGTCTTCTTTGTTGCAGACGATGTTCACCCACAAACGCTGGAAGTGATCAAAACCCGTGCAAAATACATTGGTTTTGACGTGTTGGTCGGTTCACTAGACTCGCTGGCTGAGCAAGACGTATTCGGCGCGCTAGTCCAGTACCCAAATACGACAGGTGAAGTTCGAGACATCACAGACATCATCGCCAAAGCTCAAGCTAACAAAATTTTGGTTGCCGTCGCAACTGACCTTCTAGCTTCTGCGCTTTTAAAACCAGCAGGTGAAATGGGCGCTGATGTGGTAATTGGTTCAACTCAACGTTTCGGCGTACCTATGGGTTATGGCGGTCCACACGCTGCCTTTATGGCAACACGTGAGAAGCACAAGCGTACAATTCCTGGCCGTGTTATTGGTGTGTCTATCGACAGCACGGGTAAACAAGCACTGCGCATGGCAATGCAAACTCGTGAGCAGCATATTCGCCGCGAAAAAGCGACATCTAATATCTGTACCGCGCAAGCACTGCTGGCCAACATGGCTTCTTTCTACGCAGTTTATCATGGTGCAGAAGGTCTACGTACTATCGCCCGTCGCACTCACCACATGACGGCTATTTTAGCCGCGGGTCTGACTAAGTCTGGCTTCGAACTGGCTCATAATAGCTTCTTCGATACCATCACCATCAATACCGCCGCTAATACAGATGAAGTGTATGCTAAAGCGCAAGCCGCAGATATCAACCTTCGCCTACTTAAAGGCCAGTTAGGTGTGAGCTTGGATGAAACTACCACAACGGAAGATATCCAAGCCTTGTTCTCGGTATTTGGCGTTAAAGAAGATGTCAATGCGCTATCAACTGAGATAGCATCAAACGAATTTGCTGCCATCCCAGAAGCACTGCGCCGCACATCTAGATACCTGACTCACCCTGTGTTCAATACGCATCACAGCGAAACGCAAATGATGCGCTACCTTAAGCAGCTAGAGAACAAAGACTTTTCTTTGACTCACGGCATGATCCCACTGGGTAGCTGTACCATGAAGCTCAACGCCGTAGCAGAAATGATCCCTGTAACATGGCCTGAGTTTGGTGCAATTCACCCCTACGCACCACTAGAGCAAGCCGCAGGTTACACAGCCCTTGCCGAAGATCTCAAGCAGAAACTGTGTGAAATCACAGGCTACGACGCATTCTCTTTGCAGCCAAACTCAGGTGCATCGGGTGAATACGCTGGTCTAATCGCCATTCAGCGCTATCATGAAAGTCGTGGTGAAGGACACCGTAACGTTTGTTTGATCCCAAGCTCAGCACACGGTACAAACCCAGCAACCGCTTCTATGGTGTCGATGAAGGTTGTGGTCGTAAGATGTGATGAAGACGGTAACATCGATGTGAGCGATCTTGCTGCTAAGATCGAAAAACACAAAGACAACCTATCGAGCATTATGATCACCTACCCTTCTACGCACGGCGTGTATGAAGAGCAAGTGAAAGAAGTGTGTGAAATGGTTCATGCCGCTGGTGGTCAAGTTTACCTTGATGGCGCGAACATGAATGCTCAGGTTGGTTTGACGTCACCAGGCTTTATTGGCTCTGACGTTTCTCACTTGAACCTGCACAAAACTTTCTGTATTCCACACGGTGGTGGTGGCCCAGGTATGGGTCCAATTGGTGTTAAATCGCACCTAGCACCTTTCCTACCGGGTCATATTGAAAACGGTGTTGAAGGTGACGATCTAGCTGTTGCCGCAGCCGATCTTGGAAGTGCTTCTATCTTACCTATTTCTTGGGCTTACATCGCCATGATGGGCGAGGCTGGCTTAACAGAAGCTACCAAAGTCGCTATCTTAAACGCTAACTACATGATGGAGCGCCTACGTCCTCATTATCCGGTACTTTACCGTGGTACTCATGGTCGTGTGGCTCACGAATGTATTATCGACATTCGTCCATTAAAAGAAGAGACAGGCATTAGTGAGGAAGACATCGCTAAACGTCTTATGGACTACGGTTTCCATGCACCAACTATGTCGTTCCCTGTGGCTGGTACACTCATGGTTGAGCCAACTGAGTCAGAAGACTTAGAGGAGATCGATCGTTTCTGCGAGGCGATGATCGCCATCCGTGAAGAAATGGCCAAGGTGAAAAACGGTGAATGGCCACTAGAGAACAACCCGCTAGTCAACGCACCTCACACACAAGCAGATTTGTCTGCTGACGAGTGGGATCGTCCATACTCGCGTGAACTCGGCTGTTTCCCATCACAGGCAACTAAACAGTGGAAATACTGGCCAACGGTTAACCGTGTCGACAATGTCTACGGCGACCGTAACCTAATCTGCTCTTGCCCAAGTATCGATAGCTACGAAGAATAGATTTCTTTAGTGATCACAGATAACCAAGTTGGAAACTGTGATAAACGAGTTAGAAACCGATAACTAAGTTGGAAACTAACTTAAGTAAAAAGGCGAACCGTTAGGTTTAATGCCGATCGGTTTAGAGACTTGAACGATCCTGGGATCGTATGATAATCCCCACTAACTTTGTTAGTGGGGATTTTTCTATGTTGGCCGAAGAGTTAGTTCTAGCTCATGATACTATTGAAGATGGCAAAAATTATGAGTCTGTAGTTAATGCCATTCAACTTGAATGGATAGAGCAAGCTCTCTATGAAACATCTAAAGCGAGTATCAGAAGACGTCGGCTACCAGCCCAACAAGCCGTATGGCTCGTCATTTGGATGGGATTACAGCGAAATAAATCCATTAAAGAGGTGTGCAGTTCTCTCGATTTGGCTCTGCAACCCAAACCAGAGGACACATGGTCTCGAGTCGCCCCAAGTGTGCTAACCGATTGTAGGCGACGCCTAGATGAAGCACCTCTTGCTGCACTATTTAAAACAGCGGTAACAGCGTGGGAAGCCGATGCGCTAGTCAAGGACAAGTTCCTTGGTCTGAACATTATGGCTGTTGATGGCACGACCTTTCGTTGCCAAGATTCTGAAGAAAACGCAGAGGCATTTGGATTTATTTCTCAAAAGTATAAGCCTTACCCTCAATTACGTTTAGTCGGCCTGATGGCTACCGAAACACGCATGATGATGGGAGCCGCATTTGATGCCTGTAGTGTTGGTGAAGCAACTTTGGCCCGGCGATTACTGGGTGATGTACCAGCGAACTCACTAACACTATTTGACCGTTGTTATTTCTCCGCTGAACTGTTGCTATCGTGGCAAGAAGTCGCTTCTAACAGCCATTGGCTTACCCCCGTAAAACGTAAACTCAGATATGAAGTTGTAAAACAGTTTGCCAACAACGATATGCTGATCTCCATGCCAATTTCACCCCAAGCACAGAGTAAGAACCCCAACTTACCAACGCATTGGCAAGCTCGGCTAGTCCTGTATACAGATCCGCAAGGTGAGATTGAAGGGTTCATAACCTCGTTAGTAGACCCTCAAAAGTATCCATTGGAGCAGCTATTAAGTATCTACTGGCAACGATGGCAAATTGAAGAAGGTTACGGTGAAATCAAGCAAACTCAGTTGCAGAGTGAAGTGACACTTAGAAGTCGCTTTGCTGCTGGAGTTAGACAAGAGCTTTGGGGCATTTTGCTTGCCTATAATTTAGTACGTTTAGAAATGATTCATATTGCCGAAGATGCCAATGTAAACCCAACTCAGGTTAGCTTCACAGCAGCAATAAATTTGATAGATGCCCAGTTGCGATGGCTAGCGCTCAGCCCCGATGGCACTTTACCTGTCAGGCTCAAACAAATGCGAGAGAGCATCAGCCATTTCATTTTGCCAGATAAAAGAAAGGACCGAACGTTTCCACGTTCAGTCCTCTTTGTTCGGGCCAAATATCCATTTAGATATAAGTGTTAATACTTATCCGAACGGCATTAAACCGTTAGGTTCGCCTTTTCTACATGGGCAGTTTTATCACACGCTAACGTTAAACACAGTGTCGGTCTATTGAGCTGGAACAGGGTTTATCAGTCCCCTTGTTCGCCATCTATTGCCATTGACGAAGGATTCAAAGTCATACTCATTTGATAAATGTAAATCATCGGCATGATCAGTGACAATAATCTGTGGAGAAAACCCACACTCTTCCTCAATGTTGACGCAGTACTCAGCTAATTGTGTAAAGAGGTTTTCGACTGCTTTTATATCTTCATCAACTACTCTCTCACTTGCGTGACTACTTCTCAGCTTGGCTTCTTCTTCTTTTTGCTCCTTAAACGTTTCTGAATTGTCACGTTTAAAATTAGGAAAGTAAACTTGGGTAGGTTGATCCAAAAATAGTACTGAAGGAATTGAACACTTACTTCCAAGCTCTGCAAAATATTTGTGTAACGCTAAAAAAAGAGTCACGTGACTGTATAACCAGTTCGCTCCGCTTCCCATTGATCTCAAGTATATTTTTTCATCTTCTTCAGTTTGGTGGTAAAGGTCAAAAGTTTCGAATGAAAACTTTAGATTGATTGGCATGTAGCTATTTTCAAATTCGAACTTGCTCCCTATATCAGCCATATAGGCATTTACCTTGGCAGCAGCTTTCTCTAGGCCCTGTTTAACATTATACTTAAGGAGCTTTCTATTCGTATCTTTTAACTTACCCTCAAGCTCTGTTAACATTTTATTCAATGCAATATCGTCAGATAAATTGAGAGTATCCAATAACATAAACAGCTTTGCTTTTTCGATCAGTACTGCTTCATACAGCGTCTTTCTTTTGGCTAGTTTTTCTTCCGATTTTTCGATAACAAGAATATGTTGGTTTATTCTTGTTATTGAGTTATTTACACTTTGTATGTCACGTTCAACTTCCAAAAGAGTAGATTTAAATTTCGCTTTCATTGGCTTAGCTGAAGCAATGTTGCCCGATACCTTATGTATCGCATTTTGTAGCCTTACTGCACTTTCCGACAGGGCGTCTTTTTCCGTTCGACAGAAAGGACACACTGTCGTCGAAACATGAACCTTATCTGGTGATTTAAGCTCAGTAATACTATTTAAAAATTTAGACTCTTCATTGATATGTTTACGAATCGAACTAGCTTTTCTTTGTAACTTTCTCAACTCAGACGTTTGCGCTGTTAACTCAAACTTCAACTTATTGTATCGCTTCGTCGCTGCATCTGAATTATGTTCAATCTTCTCTGGAACAATAATATCGTCGAGCTGTTCTTTAGCTAATTGAGGGTTACGAAGAACTTGAGCTAACCCAATAGGAGCCTCTTCAAAGCCCATCATCGAATATAAATGACTTAGTACAGGCTCAACCTTGTCTAAGTATATCTTTGCGGCTCTATTGTTTGCATCTTGCTGTTTCTTCAAACCATTCACTTCACCCGTTAAGCGTTCTTTTTCTTGAGTTAAATGAAAATAATCTTGATCTACTAACCCTAAAAATATTTTAGTATGATCAATAACATGCTCTCTTTTCTCTTTTTCATCAAAGCGATAAAACAGCGCATGCTTATTGGCTACAAGGTTTTGATGCTGCAAAATGAACGAGCTAAAACTTCTAATCGAAGGTGTGGATGCTTTACGGCGTCTGTACATCCTTGCTACCAATGACTCATCAACATCATCTATATCTATAAACAAATCGCGAAGATACTTTTTATACTCTGCCAACGGTCTAAAGTATCTATTTTCAAAGAAATCTTGCTGAATATCCTCAGACGCAAAACGTTCTAAGCTTTTAAAAAATGCCTTGTTGGGCAAGGCAGGATCACGCGCTACAACCAGAACCTGTTCTTCGACATCCAGAACAACATAATAAACTACAGCACTAGCTGTTATTACACCTTTAGGAACTGTATTTTCTGAGCTACCAAAACAGTAATCGAAGATCTCTATAAGAGCACTCTTACCCGTAGAGGACTTACCCGTAACAATATTTAAACCCGACTTGAAGTTTACAGGATGCTTCAAACCACTTTTATCAATAACACCTATTTCACGAATCAATGTTTTCATCGTGGCTTAACTCCTAAAAAGGCGTAAATTTCTGAGACAGTATGCCCTTGAAACAAACGACCTAAGTTATATGCGCTTTTCTGAATAGATAACTTGCTATCATTGACTGTTTTACAATGTAGCATGAGCCTATCTTCCTCAAAGAATATCCAATCATTAACTATGCAATATTGGAGAGATTGCTCGGTCAAGATTTGAAACTCATCAACTCTCTCTTGTAAATCATATAGTTGACTTCGTTCTTGGAAAATAGACCATATAGAACTTCTTATATTAGCTTTAGCTAACTTAGTAGAGAACAGTGGATGACTACAGATAGGTATGACCAATGGAGCTAGTAACAGGTTTTCTTCCGTCTCATTCAGAATTGAATAAAAAGACGCTAAATACTCACCATATTTAAAAGGATTAAACCTCACTTCATAAAGTGCATTAACGATGCTCGTCATACCTGAATTCTCCAGTGTAGATCGCGCTCCTCATCATCCATCGCATCATGAATGAGGCCATTCTTGTACTCTATTGGGGGAATATCATTCCCAATGTGTAGCGGCGTTTCTAACATAGTCTTGTTGTACAGTACCTTAGAACCCTTGAGACTATCTGTAGCTTCTAATTGAGCACTGGAATATTGAATCTTATATCTCTTAACTAATTGATTTTGATAATTAGTAGTCTTCTCAAGGTAAAGAGGGAATTCATCGAGTTGCTCCATTAATGAGTTTTGCAATTCAAGCCAATTGCCTAATGCATCTGGTATCATCGCGTAATGCTCTATAGCAGCAATTTTCTCTACAAATAGTTTGCTTTTATGCAATTCAACCTGTTCATCTGTAGCTTCACTTCCTTCAAACCTTGGAAAAGTAAACTCTTTCTTACAATACTGAGATGTTAACTCCTCACATTTAGCTCGAAACTCATTCTCAGGGATATACCATGAAGTGTTATCTGCTTTACCGTAAACAAAGCCAATTAAGCCCTCCAAAAAACTTTTCAAGTTACTCGCAGGAATTCCAACGGGCTTGGAATAAATCTTTTCCTCTAAAAGAAGCAAGTCATCGGCTTCGGTGAAAAGGGTAATTTTTGACAATACCTCTTTTAATCGCTCGGGAGACTCTTCCATCACGGCTTTCTGAATTTTCGCGACACCAGATAGATTTTCAGATTTCAACTCGTCATCATCTCTCTCTGCAAAGATAGAGTTCAGAGTTTTCAGGCGTTCATCGCTCGACTGTTTGTTCCAAGACTTAAATCTACTATTGGAACCAAAAGCCTGAGTGGTGTGTAGCACTAGAGAGTCGTAATCTGTATCACCAAACTCTGGAGCTAGCCAGTTCTTTAGAGTCTTCCAAAAGTTTTCATGATGATCAGTAAGAGGCGATTTGTAGTTCTTAACTTCCAACTGTTCTGAGCATGCGTTATCGGAAGCAGTTAAGCTCACATCACCATCCTTCTCGAACCAAATCGATTGCCCTTCATTGAGGTCAAAACACTTATCGAGACCTATAAGCACTTGATAGTGAAATGCTAATGCTGTGGTCAACGCAGCATTCTTGGTGCTACTGTCACTCATACTATCTCCGTAGCTAGAATAAACAACATCGTAATAATTAAGCATTGGTTGGATTACTATCCAGATTGCATATCCTAGCAACCCAGAAACTAATTGTCATTCTAGCAATGTGGTTATTGTGTTGCTTTTGATAACTAAATCAAAGACTAATGAATGTGTTATAACGACCTTTACTTGTATCGAACAGATGAGAACAGTATTTATCTGGCTTCTAATTTAAATCAACACAATCTCGATAGAACGCTCCCTCACTATCCTGAAACAACCTTACCTTCCCCTCACTTGTAACCAAGAAAATAACAACAAGCTCACTAGCATCGCTATTAACCAGTAAAGATCTTAACCAAAACGTCTCATTACACTCCAAAGCTGCCAGCGCATCAGCTCCTTCAAAAATGACTAGTGTCTTGCGTCTACAACCTTCCAAAGTAGCAACCAATTCTCGGTTCTCTTCTGCTGCGAAAGCAGCTAGGGGGGGATTCATACTCATTAAAGTTCAGATTAAAGACATCTATGCCTCTACTCTTGGCTTGGTCTCTACACACATCCAAGTAGCCCTCTGGTGTTTGGTCAGTTATCAATGAGCAGATGGTGAGCTCTAGTTCCCATGCCATACTGATAAATCTTTCTGCGCTAACCATAACTAATTTCCAAGCTCAATACCTATAAAACTTGAGGCCAACACTAGTAACTTGCTCTATTTTCACTTAGCTTATCATATTGATTTAATGGGCTTTGGTTAGCTCATTGCCTTCGAATTGAGAGGAGTGACGATGCTAGAATATGCGTTGCATAGCGATTCAAATACCTTAAGGCACGTTGATTCGGTCGAGAATGGCTTAAAGTGCAATTGCGTATGCTCTGGTTGTGGAGATCGCTTAGTAGCTAAAAACAATGGAACTAGTGGTACAAGACATCATTTTGCACATGATTCGAAAGACGAAAACAGTAACTGCTTAATGACCCAACTCCACTTAGTCGCACAACACTTTTTTCTTGAGTCGCAGCCTCTTTATCTTCCGCCAGCATCTTTTGAATACAAAGGGCAAACACTGAGACAATGCGAAGTATCAACAAATGTTCATGGTGGAAATCTAGAAGTTCGTTTAGACCGCTATATCGCAGATGTACTACTTGATACCGATATCGGTGGTATAGTTATTGAAGTATTTGTCACACATGAAAATGAAGCCGAAAAAACAACCTACTACCAACAGAACAAAATCCCTTCTATTGAATTTGATTTAAGCGCCTATCTCAACCGCAACATCGATGAAGCACTCTCAGATCTAAAAGCGAAAAAAGTACCTTACAAATGGCTTTACGAATGGTGCCGAGAGCAACTCATTGATAAACAGGAGCAGTTTCTGGAGCATGAAGCAGAGCGTATCAAGAAAAAACGTCTTCGTAGTGCAAAAGACTCAGCTAGAAAGTTTATTAAAGGTAACTACATTTTGTTACCTAGCTTAACTCAAAAGTTTGAATGCCAGATTGACAAGTACACGTATCGCGAAGAAGTCACTGTTTATTCTCGCTCTGAACAGAGTGTAGACAGCGTTAGCCAAGTAAAGCTGACGGAGGAATACCTTCTGCTCAAGGCGATTCGAGGTGACAGCCACATCTGGGTAGCGTTTCTATTAAAGGATTGTTTACCTGACGATATTATTAAGCTCAATGGAAGCGTAGTTATCCGCACTCCAGCAACATCTGAGAATAATCGGGCTACCTGGAAATGGTTGAAGTACCCGAAATTAATGCCGAAAATTGAAAGGTCTCAACAAAATTTTTTAAAGGAATCGAACAATAAAGCTAAGAAGGCTAGAACGACAAAAGACGCCGTAAGACAGGCTAAAACCAACTCTGAACTTTATCTACTTTCAAAAGATAACTTGTTCAAAAGAGACTACTCCAGATGGTCGAAGTGGATGACACTGAATCAGTTGTTTCAGCCTAGCCCCACTAGGAAACACCCAAAGTTACCTCATGCTCTTAATTATATACGAAGCTATCCCTGCCTATGGGCGTTTAACACTTGGCATATTCTAACCTGAGTCTGTTGGCTGAAATCGTCGATAGGAAGCCAAAAGACACTAAAATTTTCTATGACCATCTGTTCAAGGAGTTAGTCGAACTTACAGGGTTGCATAAAGAGTTTTCTGACATTGAGCAGCGCATTGCTCCACATGCTGTTGATGCTGACTCTAAGTCACTTGTAATTCGCTCAGGGATAATCGAAGAAGCTCTTAGACCCTATGCCAATGTCGGTGTTATCTATCGCTTACAGGGCGGATTTAAGCGCATAGGCTCACTAATGGAAGCTATTGATTTAGACTCTTCATATATGTGAGTCGCTTGTCAGAAAGCTAATAAAGTTCATACGAAAAAACCGAAACAACACTGACATCCTGCTTTGGATGGTTTTCGATAAATCGGTGGCTTAGA
Organism: Vibrio sp. Of14-4; assembly: GCF_022347625.1. NCBI lineage: Bacteria > Pseudomonadati > Pseudomonadota > Gammaproteobacteria > Vibrionales > Vibrionaceae > Vibrio > Vibrio sp. Of14-4. Next base: position 149,220 of record NZ_JAKRGI010000005.1, read on the forward strand.
AGTATATAAGAGCTCGTTCTCAGCAGAGGCACCACGGAGATTACATTCAGGACACACACCCACCATTACTGAAAGAAATGGAAAACTACGAAGGTAACTACGAACTAAATGAGATAGCAGCATAACTTAGTAGCACAATGTACTTACTGGCGAAGGCGAACCAATTGGTTGGCCTTTGTGTGATTTAGTAAGCTCTGATTGTTAACTCGAAAACACGACGCCCGTTTCGAGTCTACTGCTTACACAATCGGCTATTATCTAAATTACCCACACATCGTGCTTGCAATAACCAGACTTAGCTCATCACAACTCTTTAAGAATATCATCAGATCTATTAATCACCGTGCCTCGCATCACCAATACTATACAAATTGTTGAGTAAAGACCCTAATCAATATAATGTTAAACAATTAATTGCATACGATACACTTTCCGATATTGAAAGAATGTAGAAGTTTGAATCTGATAGGATAGTTAAAACAATGACTGGTCTAGAGACAATCTACAAAGAGCGAGCCAAATTCATAATACTAGGGCTTACTGGAAGAACTGGTTCTGGGTGTACAACTCTTTCAAAGTTACTGAAATACGATACTTTCTCCGATCTCAACCCGCCAAAACCACATCAAGCAGCGTTTCCGAATGACGAAGAAAGAAAATATAGAATTGTATATAACTACCTATCTGAACATTGGTGTAAGTTCCACCATATTAGAATGAGTGACGTCGTATCGACCTTCTTATTAGAGTTAACTTTTAAAGATTTTGACGAGCTTTATAAGGCTACGCTAGATAATGAGCTTGGAACAAATAATAAACCTCTAGATGCAAAGCTCGAGCAATGCTACACCGAGTACTACAAAAAAAGAGACAGTGCTAAAAAACATGCTGAGAAGTATAAAGATAACCTATATAGCAAAGATATTTATGATTTTTACTTCAATGAGTTACCCGAATTTACAGATAAACTAAGAAACATCCTTCATAGAATTCAACCAGGTTTTTTTACCAAGTTTTATCAGATAGTAGGCAATAACATCAGAAAATCTGGCACTGCCGAATCAGATGACTACGATTCTAGTAAAATCTATATGTTCTCGCAAAGAGTTAACAAACTGATCAAGGTATTAAGGCATAAGTCAAAGGACGACGGGGAAAATGTCTGTGTAGTTTTAGATGCAATCAGAAACCCTTACGAAGCATTTTTTTTCAGAGAAAGATACTCTGCGTTCTACTTGCTTTCAGTAACCACTGAAAATGACAAACGAATCAATAGGTTACTATCAGAATCAAGTATTTCCAAGGAAGATATTAAGGCCATTGATTCAAGAGAGAACCCAGATTCATTAAAAGGTGAAGATCGTTTTTGGTCTCTAGACCTCCAAAGATGTATTGAAATTTCAGACATCCACCTCTACAACCCAGATGACAACTACAAGTTGAAATCCCTCAAACGGCAACTCATTAAATATATATCTCTGATAATGCATCCTGGCCTAGTTACGCCTTCTCAAGATGAGCGCTGCATGCAGATTGCTTACAATGCAAAACTAAACTCAGGTTGCCTTTCTCGCCAAGTTGGCGCCGTAGTTACAGATTCAGACAAGTCAATTAAAGCTGTTGGTTGGAACAATGTGGCTCAAGGTCAAACGCCATGTAATTTACGAAGGGCGGAAGACTTATTGACCAATGAAGACGAGTCTGCATTTAGCCTTTTTGAACGAGAAAACACTAAGTTCAGAACAAGCCTCGGAAACATTTATTCATTTACAGAATCAACTAACAAATCATTCCGTGGAAAACCAGTCTCCTACTGCTTTAAAGACATTAAAAACTCTATTGATGGAGAAAAGAACCAAGTTCATACAAGAGCTCTTCATGCCGAAGAGAACGCTTTTCTTCAAGTCTCTAAGTATGGTGGGATGCCAGTAAAACATGGATATTTATACACTACAGCTAGCCCATGTGAACTCTGCGCAAAAAAAGCGTATCAGTTGAAAATTGATAGTGTAATCTTCATAGATCCATATCCTGGCGTGGCAAATGATCACATAATTAATTGTGGTGTAGATACGCCTAAACTGAAACTTTTCTCAGGCGCTATTGGTAGAGCCTATCAACAATTATTCGAGCCGATCATCCCTTACAAAGATGAGCTAGAAATAGGTCTACAACTAAATGTACCAAACCAAAAAAAGATCTTAGTAGAGCAAAATAAAGAGCTGATACATAAGGCTAACTCCTTAGAAGAAAAGGCTAAAGTCCTAGAAAAAGAGTTGGAGACCCTTAGAAATGAACTAGCCGCAGCTCAAAAATCAAAGGCGAAAGCATCACAAGATACTGCTAAATAACACTCAAGTATTTGTCGTGTCGCTGGACATAGACATCTAAAACTCAAGGACTACAAAATGAATGATGAATACATAAAAGAACTTCAGCTTAACCCTGATCATGAGTATAGACTCATAAAATCTGAATCAAAAGACAAAGGAAGGCTTGACTCCGACTACGAAACATACGAAGAGTATGACTCAGAGGGGAACCTAGTTCGGACATTTACAATAAAAGACGCCACTGAAAAATATCCGCCATTTTCAAGAACGATTTCATATGCGTAGCAGTGAAATGAAATGCATTTTTAAACAAATAGAGCTTATTGCGGTAGCAAAGCCGCAATAACACTCACCTAGCATCTGTATCATTGCAATGGTCGACAAGCTAGTCGTGCTATTGAAGTACGATTGAGAAGACCATTGCACTAAAAAGTGTCACCCCTTATAAGAACGGGGGACTTTTTATGTGAAATGACTAACTAAGCTCACAGCTCACCAACTGGCACTGATTTTTAATCAAGTGCTCTTGCGTTATTGCCAATGTATTCTTCTCAATGAAAGTTAAATGCTCTCGTATCGATGCGCTGACATCTCTGCTCTTGAGCCTGTCAAGCTGCTCTAGTTGTTTCAAAAATTCATCGAGCTTATTGATACTTGGAAATAACTCCAGATTTAAAGCAGGGACAATCCAATAGTGCTTAGCATTGCTTAGCTGCTCAACCATATCCAAGCCTGCTGGATCGTAATCATAGAAAAAGCCTACTTCAACGGCATTGTTGTCAAAGCATTCAATCAGAGTAGGTAGGTCTTTTTGGTTTTTTCCGTGACCACGGTAAACGAGCACAGCGGATTGCCATTCATCTGGCAAAGAGAGTACAAGGTCTTTCCATCGAACCATTAGCTCGCCATTTTCGATAATAAGTACTCGGCTAAAACGCGGGAAATCTAGATCATCCAACTCGACAGAAGCTACATACCTAGCTTCTTTTGGTACATCTGGCTGGTTCTTTAAAGGGATATTCACATTACCAGCTAAGCTAATGAGCTGCTGAAACACACCACCTTTTGCAGACTTCTCGCTAATACCAGGGCGTGCAGTATCCATCCGAGAGTTGCTACTCTGTTGAAAGGTCAGAAGATTTTGTCCCAATGTTGAAGTAAAATACTTTTCAATTTCCCTCAATTCTGAACGGGATAAAAGAATTGAATTGCCACTAACAGCCCCGACTTCTACGAGCCTGCAAACTTCAGTATTGGACTTGTTGGCAGGAATCCTCTCCCTCGAATTAACAACAATCCTCTTAGCAGCATTAATTAGCGATAGAGATAGCGTCATTTAGCACCTCCGATTGTTTCAAAAACAATATCACTAATAATCACATTACCGTCATAAGGTAATACGACTTCTCTTTCTTCCTTAACTTGAACGATACTCTTCAAACCGACTTTTTGCGCACTAATGTAACCATCGACCAGTAAAAGCCAGTCCTCCAGTTCTATATCGAGATCAAACAGTGTATAGCTTTGCGCAGCAGATAGAGGGAGAATGTTAGGGTTGGATTTTATTGCCTCAAACATTAACTCTAGCGCTTCATCTACCTCGTTTAGTTCAAACTCTTCTTCATCTTCACGGACATCCGTAACTTCGATACTGTCTAAATCTGAAGCTTTGCCTTTTCTCCTCTCACAGCTAGCAAGAGCCCTTACAGCCAAATCAATTAAGTCATCAGCTTGAATGTCACTGTTAGTATTTCCGTAGGCTCGTACTTCTGTTTCCGAAACCTGAGACAAGCAGTCAGGCAAACATTCAATGGAATCTATAGATGGCGAAAAGGTTTTGTCATCTTGGAACTTAGCTGAAAAAACATCAATAATGCGATTAAGCTTGGAAGATTTCTTATCTCGCTGAAGCTTTGCCAACATATCGACCATTTTTTTGTTTGATACATTTAAGTCCTTCAATGCTATATCGATTTTAGATTTAAGTAGCTTCAAAAGAATTCGCTCAAGGTGAATGTCAGTTTGTACCCACTCCCTTAGCTTTTTCACACTTAAATGCTCGAAGATACTATTGATTCTACCGATCTCACGTTTGCATCGACCGATTTGGCGAATTTTGTCATCAACATCAGTGACCATGCTAAATTCATCAGCAACGATCCTATGAAAAGAAGATACGGTCTCAACTAAAGCGTCATTTATCTCGACTGTTATCTCTCGAATTTCATCTAAGTAGTGTTGTTTTTTATCGTCATTGAAGTCCTTAACTCGTCGGTAACTGTCAACGGCATAATCCAAGTTTTCAATCTGATTAGAAAACTCACCATGACGTTCTCTAAATCTATAACGACTAGTTACCCTATCCAGTAAACGTTTAACAGACGAATGAACTTGGACTCCATGCTCATCATCTAAGTGATATGCCAACTGATGTTTTGTAAGTGCTGCAATTGCAGCTTTATTGCTTTCTCTATGATGAAGTACTCCAGCTTGCTCATAGCAAGCCTCGTCTACTACCTCAGTATGAGTGCTTAAAGCTCGCACAGCTTCTTTTGACTCCACTTGTCGAGACATCTAAATCAACCCCATTTGAGTATCTAATTCATTTCCACCATCAGCTTCACTTTCCAGCATCCCTTCATTAATAGCGATAAACTCCAAAGTCTCATAAAGCAATGACCATTTCGCTGTAGCGATAAAGAGAGAACCAGTTGATGATGGAGATACAAAGTATCCTTCTTGGACAAGATAATCTAAGATCGACCTCAGCTTCGTTTTACTCTCTTTGCTTTTATGGGCTCTTTTAAGCTTGTGTGCAATATGATCAAGCTGATTTTGAAGTGAGTTACTTTCCTCTATTGCTGCGAGTAACTCTGACTCCGAAAGCTTGCCACCAGCCATGATAGGTCTGGAGTCTGAATCAATATTTCGGGCTAGTTTGAGCCAAGCGATTATTCCTTCCATCGTCTGCGAAAAAACTTCAAAGTCTTTGAGAACTTCGTTTTTCTTTCGAGTGTTATCGATGTTCTCGTATCCACAGTAAAAACCTAGGCCGTCTTGTGTTTCGACTGTTGTCATGCTTATTCGAGACAAGTATTGGTTCATGTCACTTCGATTTCTGGTATCGGATAAGTATGTGTACTCAATAGGAAATGCATATTCACATATCACTTTTTTACTCATGAGCATTCGGAAAACCGATTCAAACTTATTCATTCAACCACCTCCGTAGACTGATCTTGTTTCGACTCAGAAAGCAATGGATTGACTCTGCTTCTACGTCCACCAATAAATGATTTGACACCTACATTCTTTACGATGTGATTTTTAGTCGCGAAGTACTTATAAGTAGCTGGATGCAGATCTGGCTGAGCGGTGAACAAGCAAATACCTTTTTGAGCCATCATGTCGAATAAAATAGCCAGGTTAGAAATAGAGATTTTCCCTAATTCGTCAAGCGGCCAGTGAATGGCAACGTCTTCATCCTGACACAAGAATCGAGTCATCCCACAGAAAACAACGATAATAGCTAGTTTGGAAATCCCTTCGGAGCCAACCTTTTCTAAATCTTCATCACTTCGAACCACTGCTGGGCGTCCATTCTCAACAATCGTTATCTCCATCTCGACCAAAGACTCTAGGTTTTTAGATATCTGAGCCTCTTTAAATGAAGACAACAGTTGCTTGAAGGAAGCAAGAAACGCTTTGGAAGGTAGACCTCTTGAGGTTGCACCTGACCATCTATCCAATTCGACACTAAATAGATTAAGGTCTTTCCAAAGATCAAAAGTATGTATCTTGCTTGATAGTTTGATGTGTATGCTGTCGATAGCAGGGAAAGGATTGCCCGTTTCAATCGAGTTGTCCAAAGTGCTCGAAACTGAATCTACTTTACTATTCACCTGTTTAAGGGTTTGGTGATAGTTAGAAATCTGAGTCGATATTGAACGAAGTGTCTCAATTTTAACATCCCTAACATCTGGAATCACGTTAAGGACAAGCTCTTCAAGATCTCCCAAGCAAGCAAGGGAAAATTGAGGACTATCGTAGTTGATAGCATAGTCATAATTTTCTGAAAGCTTCGTCATGGTGGCAGAGCGCATCTGTTCCCACATCATCTTTATTTCATTGTTGTCGTCCAACCCTAAGATTGTGTTACTTACGTCTTTTACTTTACTAACGATTTCTTTCTTAAGAGTGTTAATCGCAGTGATTTTATCCGTCACTAGACTCACTGCGTGCTCAACATAATGAAATTCCGAATCTACAGAGACATCCTCTACGTTAGCTAAATCTGATTCATCGACCGCTTTTTCTAGACTGTTAGTACAAGTAGTAAGCTGCGCTATGGCCTCCTTGACTGTAATGAGATCTTCTTCATCTAATTTGATTGAAGACGATATTTCATCAATTCTTTTGTTTACCGACTTCTCATAGTCGTCTCTCTTCGCTTCACCTCCCTTGATTTGTCGATCTAAAACCAAAATTTCAAAATTGTAGCTATCAATATATTTCCATTCTGATTCTAGCCAAGTGTCATAGTCGTGAATTAAAGCTTGAAATGTTTTTATTTCCTCACATTGGCGTTCGAGAGATTCCCACTTCGACTTGGCTCTTTCGATACTGACTGGATCTACACCTTTACTCATCAAGGCTTGGTTGAACGCTAACTTGTAGTCACTAACTCTGTCTGAAGTTATCTTTTCTTTATTTTTGATCAGCTCATCAATAGCACTTTTTTTCGCGTCCTCTTCTGACAAGCGATAATCGAAGTTAGCTTTCACCTGAACACGCTCTTGTTGATGGCGCTGTTCTTCGTTTTCAAGTTTTTCTTTCAGCTCAGACTTGATGGTAAAAAGTTCAGACTCTAGTACGCTTTTCTGTTTCTTAACTTCAGATGTACGACTTTCAGCATCTCTTTCAAACTGGACTGTTATTTGATCTTTTAGGAGATTGAGCTTGCTCAGTTCCTCCTCAAAGACTTTTGTTCTTTGACTTTGAATTTTTATTTCTTTGTGAAGCTTATCTGCTTCTTGCTCATCACTTTTGGCCCTGCTCTTCGCTTTACCTTGCCGAACTTCTACTTCTGACTCCTTGATTTTTAGAGTCTCCAATCGCTCTGAAAGCTTCTCTTCACTCAGACAAAAATCAGGAAGTGCGATTGAATCCAGATCCAAATAGAGACCAAAAATCGACTCCGTAGCTTCTGGGTCGAAAAATGGTTTCAAGTTTTTCGCATTTAACAAACTAGGAGTGATTACTTTGCCTATATTGCCGCGCCAATCAGGCACTTTTTGATCTAGGTACTCGTTGAGCGATCCTTTTGCTGGCAATAATGCGCGACTAATAGAAACTATTTCATCTGAAATTTCTTTTAATTCGCTAGTACATGTGTGGTAAGTAGAAAGACTGTTCTCATGATTTTTCTCTGCCTGACGTAGTTGCTCATTCAAATGAATTACTGCATTGTGGGAAGTGTTAAGTTGTTCACGCTTACTCTCAAGATCACTTTCCAGACTACGTAATTCGCCTTTTTGTTCTGGTGTAAACTCTAAAGACTGCCCTTCTAGAATTGCAAGTCGGAATTGTTCTTGTCTTATCTTGTCAGACTGTTCATCGAACTCATCTTGCAACTTTTTCTTTTGAAGGTTGAGGTCACTCTGCATCGCCTCTAAACGGTCGTTTTTTTGCTCGAATATCTCTTCCTTAGTGTTAAGTATGTTATTGATCTCTTTTTGCTTACTGGAGCGGAAATTAGCACATTCGAGTTCCAATTCTCGTACCTGACTGTTAAACGTACTTTCTTCGGTTTCTACGTCTTCCAGTAAGTTGTCGTAATGTTTCCTTGCAGATTCTGCTTCCTTCAGCAAGTCACTCAAGCTATTGTAAAGCGTGATTTTTTCTAAAATATCATCCTCGTTCTCGTACTTGTCACGCTTATTGTAAATAGCATCAACTACTTTGGATTTCCTTTCAAACTCAGTCCGATGAATGCTTAACTCAGTATCAAGCTTTTGAAGCCTATCTTTCCTCTCACTGACTAGGGAGCCGTGCAACTCCTTCTGCGAACGAATTTTGTCAGACAACTGAATGTCATTTAGTGCCAGTTGACGCAGATAAGAAGCGATTTGAGCTCGATAGGAGTTTAGTTGCTTTATGTACTCATCAAGGCTGTCTTTACTTGCAACTGCTTCATCGAACTTGCTCTTTTTAGTGTCTAGTTGAACAAACACATCTAGGCTATTTGCTAGGTTGATATACTCTTTCTTGTATGGGACATCGTCCATCGATGTATTGTTCAAGAAACAGTCCACAATCATCGTCTTAAAACGACTCAACATTTTCTTGTGGCGCATCATTGTCGCCGTCAAAATGTCGATATGATTCATGTTATGGCTCGCAGAACACAACGAGTACTCATGGGCGATTGCAACTAAGTTTTTACCCGTACTACGTCTTTGGGCCAAACGCTTTTTATTGTTTAGAATTACTGAGCGGTAATCGACACTAGTTTCAATTTGCGAACTTACTGACATTGACTGAGACACAAGGTTTTTAAGCCATGTTCTAGCTTCACTTCCTTGCTTTATTAGCTCGTCGTACAAATGCTGAGAAAACAGTTGTTCAGCGGTTCCTGTCAAAAACCTATAAGCGACACTGGAGCCATTTCGATACATTACAGAACACTTTCTCTCACCAAGCTTTTCATATTCGAACACGATGACAGATTTTGGGGTGGGCAAGTAGTAATCAACAAAGGAAACTTTATCCGCTTGTCTATCCACCAGCTTACTCGGATCGGCTCCATAGAACGCTGGAAGTAAGCTTAACAAAGTGGATTTACCAGCTCCGTTATCACCCGTATTGTTGCTATGCCCGATAGCCTTGACCTTGAATAGTTTCCCAGGGATAAAGGAGTGGAAAAGTACGATCCCTAATAGTTTTGAGCTTTTTGTTTCAGATTTATTCATTTCTTTCATCACAGCGCGGTAGAGATATTCTCAACCCCTCGGTTAGTGAATGATCTACAACAAACTTACTGACTCGGCTGCCACTAAGTAAGTCCATTATTTGTGCTTCCAACTTCCACCAGAGTTAAGAGGCTGCGTTTAAGATAGAAATGCCTCAACACCCAAAAGAGCCAAGTGTGTCGTGTCTACTAGCGGTCAAAGAATCAACTAGTATCATATTACACTGGAATCAAATGATTCGTTAGAGTAAATTAGTACAGTTCATTTTGATAAGGGTAATCATTGTGCGTTGTGTCGAATCTCCACAAACCAAACGACTAAGGCTTATTGATTTCTATCTCTGCTTCTTTGGGAAAGTGAATCGCTCCGACCTTATTCAGCACGGTGATATTGCCGTTGCAACAGCAAGCCGCTCTTTTAATGCTTACAAAGAACGTTTTCCCAACAACACGGTTTTCAACGAAAGCCTGCGAGCATACATGAGGTCAGCATCGTTTAGCCCAGCTTTTGAGCATGACCCAGAAGCAGCTCTGAGGTTAATAGCATGGGGTCAGGAGCTTAACTCCATTCCAGTAACAACTTATGGTGTAAGCAGCTTTGCGACGGTGTTGGATTCACTATCTATTGATATCGTCTCTCAAGTCACAAGGTCGATTCTGAATAAGCACTGTATTTCTGTCCTGTATAGTTCCTCAACTAGCACCGAGACTAGAACCCTGACGCCTCATTCTCTATTCAAAGGACTTGGGGCTTGGCACATCCGTGCTTGGGACAGCAAAAGACGTAAATTCCTGTGCTTTAGAATCAGTCGAATTCTTAAGGCTCAGCAAACTGACAGCTCATACGACAAGACTATAAAGGACGATACTCTTTGGAACCGTGACGTTGTCCTAAGTGTTGCACCGCACTCTAAGCATGAAAATAGAAATGACTTAGCTATTGATCTAGGTATGGAGGGGCAATACGTGCGAAACATTACAACCAATGAAGCGTTAGCTGGTTACGTGCTCAATGACCTCCACGTAGACTGTACGCCTAATGCTTCGTTGCCGCCGCATGCCTTCAACTTGCAGTTGATGAATAGACACGAGCTAGAGCATGTTGACTCTATTCGAGCCCTAGTACCTGGATTTATACAGAACAAAGATGATAAAGCTTGAGGTAAGTGAGCCCTGAGCATATTGAGTTGCTTAAAAAAACAAGCGGCTGATTCATTACGAACTCGCGGCTCGTAAAGTGCGGTTCGGGTTTTACGAACTGAACAATCACTCTAAATGAGAGAGTTCTATTGAAGAGAGAGTTTTCAACTTAGTTAACTAAACCTGATGGCTTCATTTGCCATTAAGCGGTGGGAGTTTGCAACTTGGTTATTTTTGAGAAGTATTCCAGATGTCTGATTTAGAAAGCTAGCTAGTTTCCATCTTAGTTATCTGTGATCATTTAGTGATCAAAATCGAACCAATTGGTTCGACTCATACTACGAAAAAAGGTCTAGCTTTCAGCTAGACCTTTGTCCTCTTCGGAGCAGTACAAGGTTTTTGTTAGTTCATCACACTCCAATGCGATGGTGGCGTTAGGCCCCAGCGCTGCATCTCTTTCTCAGAGTAAATCGCCCGACCTTTTTCACCTATTGCAATAGGAAGACTATTGGCATCTTTCCCTGCTAAGATTTCATTCACAAGACCCGCGGCTTGCTTGCCTTGGCTTTCTCCGAACAAAACCACGCCTCCACTAGCTTTACCCTCACCAACCGCAAAGTCCCAGAATGCAAACAGTGGGGTTTTGGAGTTCTTGTTCGTCCAAGCTAATATTTCAGGAGCGTGAACACTATTACCACCCTTATCAACTAGAGTGTGGTACAGGCCGACAATAATCACCGAAACGCCATCGTCTTTTGCACTGCTTACCTTCTTCTGCCACTCTTCTTTGGTTCCTATCAGAAGTAGTTCTGCCTCAACTTTTAGGTTTCTCTTTATTAGCTCATATTGCTTTTTAATATTCTTAGTCGCTTCCTGAGAGGTGGCTCCTGAGTCAAACATAACTCTAAACTTATGATTTTTCTTCGGCAGCATTTGACTAATATCACGAATACTCTTTACAAATAACGGAGTCTCCAGTACGCCTGTGACTTGGGCTTGGCCTTTATATTTTCTCAACAGTTCACGAGGGTTGGAATTGATGCCTAAGAATACTATCGAAATCGGCTCTTGATACAGCTTGGGCAACATGTATTTTAGCGCATTATCATCACCTAGAATGACAACATTTGGCTTTAGTTCTTTATAATATTCGAACGCTTCATTAGCTTTCACCTCAAATTGTTCGACAGGGATTCGTTTTGTATCCATCTGAAAGCTATGCAGCTCCGCTGAGGACGACATAGTGTCCTTGATACCTTTTGTGTAGCTGACATCCCATGGATATTCAGCATGATAGCTTTCTATTAATAAAACTTTTTCTGCTTGTGCACCGCCTGTTAACATGAGCAAGCAAAGTATAAATGCTCTCATAAGCGCCTCCGGAAAATGTTAAACACTTATTGAGTTTAGATTGATGCCTGTATTTGCGAAATTATATTCTTGATAAAAACCGATAACTGCAAGCTATACTCAATTGAAAACACCATCTTTGAGTATTATGAGCCGAAGCAAAAAAGTTGATGAGAGTATTAACAACCCCTTTCAAAGCCGTATAGGACGGCGCATCATATTGTTGATGGTGACACTCAGTAGTTTTGTCACTTTATTCACCACAATATTGCAGCTTTCTTGGGACTACAAAAAAGAATTTAATGATGTCGAGCAGCGACACATAGAAATACGTGATGTCCATGCTGGGCTGCTAGCATCGTCATTATGGTCATTCGACTTAGCTGTATTGCAGGAAAGACTGGATGGTCTTGTTAATTTGCCCAAAATTGATTATTTGGAAGTTAAATCGGGAAACTACACCTTTAATTCAGGAAAACAAGCAACGGATAATGTTGTACAAGAGACATTTTCCTTGACCTATCGAGACCCAGAAGACGGGCATTCTGAAGAAATCGGTACTATCTATGTCGAGTCAAATGCACAAGAAATATACGACTACCTTCTTCACCAATTTATATCAACCCTAGTACTTAATGCCCTTAAAACCACTCTCGTCTGTTCAATTATGCTGTTAATCTTTCACGCAAGTGTGAACAGACGAATATTTCAAATCGCGCAGTATCTTCGCGCTTTCAATCCTAGGCACCCAAGCAAGCCGCTTGTTTTAACCAAAAAGCGTTGGATATCAGAAAAAGATGATGAGCTGGACTGGCTAGGAGAAGGGGCAAACAAGATCAGCAGTAACATTACACTGCTTTATAACAACATTAAAGAAGAGCAGGATAGGCTCGCCGACTTTACCAATGTATCTTCGGACTGGCTATGGGAAACAAACGAGCTTGGACAGCTCACCTACTGCTCAGATGCAATGAAAGAAGCCTTGTCTCTTGTCGCAGTGCATGGAGTCTGCTTAGCTGACGTAGAAGCCCTAAAAGGGGCTGACCAACTACATCAAGCAATAGCGCGACGCAACGACTTTAACCAAATCGAAGAAAGTATTACCTTAAATAGTATTACTCTGCACCTACTCTTCCAAGCAACTGCTCGATATGAAAAGAGTAAGTTTCTGGGCTTTCGAGGCACTGCTATAAATATAACAGAGCTAAAGCTTACTCAAATTGAGCTAGAAGAGCTCAATCAAAACTTAGAGCGCATGGTTGCTTCAAGGACACTCGATCTCAAACAAAGTATGGAGCAATTGCAGGATGCTCAAGATAAACTCGTAGAGTCAGAAAAGCTCGCAGCTTTAGGTGGGTTGGTAGCTGGGGTAGCACATGAGGTTAATACCCCATTGGGTATTGCGGTAACAGCCACTTCTGTTATTCGAGATGTGACTAGTGAGCTTAATGCTGCGTTTGCGTCACAAACCTTAACAAGCACCCAATTTGAATCTTTAATGAAGCGCATGTCAGACAGCAGCCAAATGCTTGAGCACAACTTAAACCGAGCAGCCCAATTGGTCAGAGATTTTAAACAAACAGCTGTCGATCAGGTTTCCGAAGCTCGTTCTCAATTTAATGTTTCACAAGTTATTGAAGCTCTACTCGCAAGCCTTCATCCAGAGACTCGGAAAGTACCTGTCAGCCCGATCCTAGAGGGAGACAAGGCTATCGTCATGAATAGCCTGCCTGGCGTATTAACACAAATCATTTCAAACCTAGTAATGAACAGCATTAATCATGCTTTCGAAAGCCAGCCTAAAGCAGAAATCTCTATCAAATTTTACCAAGAAGAAGAAATGATTATCTTTGAATACCGCGATAATGGGGGCGGTGTAGAAGAAGCACTACACCAGAAAATATTTGAACCTTTCTATACCAGCAAAAGAGGATTGGGCGGCTCCGGCCTTGGCTTGAACCTAGTGTTTAACTTAGTTCACCAAAAACTCAAGGGAGAGCTGGAGTTCAGCTCTGAAGTGGGAAATGGTGTATTTTTCAAACTAAAAGTACCCCTAAATTTACCCCTAGAGGTAACGAGCTAATTCAAGGAAAAACTCTTAATCCGGAAGAGACTTCCTTATCTCTAAGAACTCATCCCAATGCTTAATAAGGAGTTCAACCAACTTGGGTTCAAACTGTTTACCCTTCTGAGCAACGAGCTCCAGCATGATTTGTTCGTCTGTCCATGGTTCTTTGTAACTGCGTTTAGACCCTAGGGCGTCAAACACATCAGCTAATGCCGTAATGCGTCCGGCGACGGGAATATCGAGTCCAGACAGGCCATTAGGATAACCAGTTCCATCCCACTTTTCATGGTGGTATCCTGCAATCTCTTTTGCAACCGTCATCAATCTACGTTTTGATTTACTTAGAATATCTACCCCATAATCAACATGCTTTTTCATAATCTCCCACTCCTCTGCATCTAGCTTGCCAGGTTTGTGGAGGATGGAATCAGGTACCGCGACTTTACCAACGTCGTGAAGCGGAGAGGCATGCTTTATCATAGAGGCGTCATATTCACTAAGACCATATAACAAAGCAAGTTTTTCGCTAAATAAAGACACCCGCTGGACGTGAGCACCGGTTTCTTTACTTCTTGCTTCTACCGCATTAGCAAGATTATAAACCAGCTCCTTAGAGGTTTCGCGAATGTCTAACATCAGGCTCAAGTTTTCGAAAGTTAAGCCTATATTCTGCATATAGATTTCAAGAAGCTGCATATCAAGTTCTGTCAGCTCACGATTGACATTCACATAGAGTATACAGTCTACCCCTTGCTCATCGTGTGAAAACAAAACATAAGCATCACCAAAGTTCTCCGATTGTCGTGACTCAAACACTTGCTTACATCGCGTTGCTACTTCGGTCGGGAGCTTCTCAAAGGTGCATTCACTGTACGTATCTACAAAGGAACCTGTCGCAGCCAGAGTCATAGCACGGGACTCTTCTCCATCCGGCCTTGGCTGGACAATACAGTAAAGCGCAGAGTTATCCAGCTTGAGTAGTGAAGTCAATTGTTCGAGAACTGAGGTGGCATAGGTTTGCAGGGTCGTGGTATTTTGCACACATGCTGACGCTTCGATGACTTTACTCAAACCTTTCTTTTGCTGCTCAATTAAACACAGATCCCGGTAAGAGCGTAACATTGAGTAAAGCAAGGTCTTGAGCTTTTGAGTTGTAAGTTCTGTCTTTTCTTTGTAGTCATCGATGTCGTATTCTCGGATGACTTTATCTTCTGGCGCTTGCCCTGCTTGACCTGTTCTTAACACAAGCCTCACTAAACTATTTTCTAAGGTTTCACGAACATACTTAACCAAATCTAGCCCCGCATGTTCTGTTTCCATTACCACATCGACTAAGGCCAATGCAATATTGTCGTGCTGGGTAAATAACTCTCTCGCTTCATCACCTGAATAGGCAGAAATCACCTCAAGCTTGCGCCCCTCAAATTCAAAATCGGATAATGCAAGCATAGTTACCTGATGCATTTGTTCATCATCATCAATAAGAAGAACCTTCCATGGAAGCAGGGCCTGTTCTGCTCGTTTATTAGCATCATCCGCTTCTGGCTGCTCTGACTGTCGGTGGTCCGCAAACAATTCCATCTATCCAGTTACCCCCAATCACACTTCTCTACTTTTAGGTTTAGCACAAACTGGCAAAAAAACCGAAAAATACGCTTATCTCAGTCACTATCTAAAACAGGTGTTTTGTCTAGAAAATATTAATATTTCAGGATTAGATACAAAAGGTTACAGTTATATAAGAGAAAGTTAATATTAGTAGCATGTAAAGAATAATTTTGTCGCTTTCGAATAACATGTGTTTTTTGTCCTATACATAAATTCACGGCTATTAATTGTCTAACAACGATGTTACCCGATCCAAAAATAAGACTTTTATATAGTCTAGGCGACATAATGTCATGATTGAGTTAAAACTATACACTAAAGGCTTCATCGAAATTTAATATCTGATATGTTGATTATTTATCTCATAAATAAGAGTCATAATTTTTATAGAATACCCATTCCATTCTCACAACGAGGTCAAGAACGTGAATGATAGACCATTTGAATATGCTGGATTCTGGCCACGGCTAGTGGCAACACTAATCGATACTGTTTTACTATTTCTTTTCACTATGCCCGTCATGTTCTTGGTATATGGTGAGCTATACTGGGACTCCGATGATTTCATATTAGGAGGTTGGGATGTCATTCTCAACTGGATATGCCCACTGGTCGCAACGATTACATTTTGGATATACCGCTCAGCCACACCAGGAAAAATAGTTTTCGGTCTAGAGGTTTTAGATGCAGAGACAGGCAGTAAGATAACAATTTCAACATCTATAATCCGATATTTTTCATATTATGTAAGTGCTATTCCACTGTGTTTGGGCTTTATTTGGATATGCTTAAATAGCAAAAGACAGGGATGGCATGATTTAATTGCAGGTACAATCGTCGTAAGAAAAATGCAGATAAAAGAGGCTTATAAAACTATTCCACAAGAGTGAATAATAAATATATTCGAAAGGCATCAATAAGTAGGGCTACCAACATGAAAAATTAGAGGTCTAAATGTAAGTAGCTGCTCAATTAAAACCTTATTAATACTATTCGTTAGTATTTACTATGATTTGACCGGTAAGTACTAGCAGTAAGCGAAAGAATTCTCTACAATATGGCGCTGAGTCAGCAAAGTGCTGATCCTAATATGTTTCAGAGTTATGATCGCTAATTACTACCTTTGAAATAGGCTTTTCTTAAACTAAACACTCTGTGTATTCATTTATGGACCAAGATAAGTTTACCCACATCTATCGTTTACCAACTGCAACACAGATACGTATTGCTAAGTGGCAGCAGACGTTTAATGGCACTTCAGATTTAATAATCCATAAAGCGATAGAAGTACGTAATAAGCAGTACCGAAAGCCCAACTTCTTTCTGGCTGGCTGGAGCGTCAACCTTTTTGATAAGAATGACATTTCCATTACTCATCATGGCAAGTACATTCAAACTGCCATGAGGACTATGCTCGATCGAAAAGTATCCTACAAGCGTATCTATCTATCTAGGTTACCTATGGAAGAAGCGGAGCCAGCACTCGCGCGTTTCAAATCGGAATGGATTGCAAAACACAATCACATTGCACGCAAGTACAACCAAATTAAGAAAAAAGAGTTTTTGCGTTACGCCCGTGAAGAGGAGGAAACACTATATCCATCTATCCCGAAAGGAGAGTTTGACAAAAATCTATGGAATAGACTCGTCGTATCGGAGTTGGGACCACAGAAGAAATTTGATAATCCATATTTTGTTAAAAAGTCCAAGGTGTGATGTCTAGAGTGGTGACGGCGTTGATTACACTACTCATATTTCGACATTATTTCTTGATAAAGCGAATCACCCGACTCCCCTTTAGTACTTTTTAACATATCAATCCCCTTTTGTAGCTTGGCCGTTGCATCTGGATTAACCTGGTTATTAAAGGCGTAGTAGACATAGCCTTCTTTAACCGTGTACACGGGCTCAAACAGGCCTGGGTCAACTTGAGCCTCTTTGGACCACCATATCGCTGCTCGGTGAGCATAAACTAACAAATCGATGCGCCGTTTCATGAGTTGTTCAGCTAATGTAGTGACATAGTTAGATTCCTGCATTGCATTTCTCGGGATCCCCATATCCAATAGAGTTTGCTCACCAATATCGTCTCTAATCACACCGATACGATACTTTGCCATATCCATCACTTTATTGATCTTTATGTTGGCGTCTTTACGCGCCATGACAACAATTTTTATGTCTGTAATAGGTCCAACCCAAGTAAACAATTTCTCACGATGTTCAGACCGAGTAGTCGAAAACAGAACAGCATTGTCTTCTGTTAGAGCAGTACGATATGACCGTGCCCATGGCTGCAAGGTAACTTGCGATAGAGAAACCTCTTCACCCACCATTTTGCTGGCCGCTTTTAGAATATCGACCGCATAACCAGATATCTTGCCATCTTTTAGATAATTCCCAGGAGGGTATGATTCTGTAAAATAAGATAGTTCTCGTAAATCACCCGCACTTTGCGCGCTATTTGCCATGCTATGATGGGCGGTCAATAAAATCACTAAGGATAAAAGGCATTTGATTCGCTTCATTATCCTACTCCCAGCTATTATCTACTATTTAAATCTAGTCCACTCGACCAGAGTTCTAAAGAAAAATAACCAACAAAATATCAATACCCTGTAACTGCCTAAATTATTTAATAATATTAACATCAATATTTTAAATTTTTTGACAGTCTGTGTTTTTAGTTCGAGTAATCAGGAATACAGCGGTTGCTGATAAAATAAAGCCCACTATTGCAGTATGATCAAAAGATTCACCGAATATCAGCCAAGCTTGAATACCAGTCACTGGAGGAACAAGATAAAATATCGATGCTACTTTTTCTGATGCGCCTCTTTCAACCATAAAAAGAAGCAGCATAATGGCAACAACCGAAAGCACAATAACCAACCAAAACAATGTTAAAGTAAATTCCAACGTCCAGTTAACAGACATTGTTTCAAAGTTCATTGCATAAGGAAAAAATAGGCATAACGCAGCAAAATAGTGGATCAACGCGCTTCCTATCTTATCCACCCCGCTGCAAAAGCGTTTCTGGTATAGAGTACCTAAAGTGATCCCAAGCAAGGAGACTAAACACAAGCCAACAGCAATAAATTTATGTGAGCCATCCTGCCATTGAGTTTTCCCCATCAAGACTAAACTAATACCAACAAACCCCAATATTAATCCAAACCACTGCGATAGTTTCAAATGTTCACGAGTATAAGTAACAAAGATGATAGCTGTTAGAATTGGCTGTATACCTACTAACAGAGCACTGAGGCCTGAGGGCATACCAAGATCAATTGCAATATACGTCCCACCCAAATAAAAACCATGAATTAAGATACCTACTATAAAGCTGTGGCAGAACATCTTACCTTGGGGGATAGTGCTACGCATAATCACAACAAGTAAAGTAAATACCCCAAGATTGGCCAACATACGTAACGTTAGTAATGTTGCAGGTTCAGCATATTGCAAACCTATCTTAGCCCCCACGAACCCTGAGGCCCAAAGAACGACAAACACCGTGGGAATAAATCTGACTAACATTTGATTTCCTATCGCTTTTCATTGAGTAAGAAGTTACTTTATTGAGGTTCAGTTGTAATGAAAAGATACAGATTCTTAAGTTTATTAGGGTACAGATGGCATGGGTAAAATTTGTAAGTTTCTTCTGGTTAAGCAATACATCGAAGATAAAATAAGTAGTGGTGTGTACCAACATGAAGAAAAACTTCCTTCCATTCGCCGACTTTGCTTGGTCCTCAACGTAAGCAAAAATACCGTAATACGTGCTTATCAAGATATGGATGCCGCTGGATTAATATACTCGACTCCCAAATCTGGTTATCGGGTTAAGGTGCCCATGAAAATCGCATTAGAGCAACAGGGCCCTAGACCCATTGATCTTTTGTCTACCTCGAAAGAAATCCTCCAATATCCTGAGCAAAAAGAGTGTCTTGCGACAGGATCAGCACATCCAAACGTAAACAGTTCTGCCATCAAGAGTTTGTATGCTGAAATAGGACGCCACAGCCGCAAGCAAAGCCAAATGCCCAGTCATTACCAACTTCCCCCCGGAAACAGAACCCTAGTTAAACAACTAACAAAAATCAGCCTTGAACTTAATGTGGAAACGAGTCCAAAACAGCTGGCTGTAACACACGGAGCACAACAAGCGATAAGTTTGGCTCTTCGAGCGATAACCAAACCAGGCGACATAGTAGCCGTTGAATCACCCTGTTATTTTGGAAATTTACTTTTGTTGGAGTCACTAGGATTAAAAGTCGTAGAGATCACTAGCTGTATTCAACATGGAATGGAGCCAAAGGCCCTAGAGAGAGCCGTCACTGATTGGCCTATCAAAGCTATCCTTGTAACCCCAAATTTTTCTAACCCGACCGGCTCTAGAATGCCACTGGCTCGGCGTCTTGAGATCTTAAGAGTATCAAAGACGATACCAATTATTGAAGACGATGTCTTTGCTGCGCTCGGTTATGACAACAATATTATGCCTCTCAAAACCTTGGATAAACAAAATAGAGTTATCTACGTCAATTCACTCTCCAAGGTGCTTGATTCTCGGCTTCGTATTGGGTGGATAATAGCGGGTCAATATCACTCAAAAATAGAAAAGTATTTAATAAGCGATAACATGGGGAGCTTAAATCTCATCCAGTCCGCTGTAGGAGACTTTCTATCGACAGGGAAATACCGTCAACATGTCAATAAGATGCGTCGCGTATACCAATACAATGTTCGCCAGTTTAGTAATCTGCTTAGCTTGGCATTAAATAGATACGATGACTTAAGAGGACGGTTTCATCTATCCCAACCTCAAGGGTCATTTCTCATTTGGTTGACTCTGCCCAAAGCAGTTGACACTTTTGAGCTCTATCAAGAATGCAGGAAAAATAGAATCAGTATTTTACCGGGAAAAGTTTTTACGACTGGCAAGCAATTTCGTCAATGTATTCGCTTAAGCTGCGCCAACTTTGAAGATACGGAACTATGGAACCTGGGCATTAATCGTCTAGCCCAGCAGATCCACCAGCAGGTCTACAAAGCAAGACAGAATCAAAAAATCTTATGCGTCTAGTTTGATTTACTCTAAACACAAATCATACTTACTAGTGACAAAAAGATCATTAAGGAGAATGGTGCTATGTGGCCCTTCAAAAAGCTTGCTGAAAGCGGACAAACAAACAGCGAAAAATGCGATGACTACCAACAAATAGTTGATTCAATGAATGACTCTCTCGTTACTATTCGCTTTGATCCTAATGGAAATATAAAGTCCGCTAGCAAACTATTCCTTGAAGCTATGGGCTACCAACTCGACCAAGTCCAAGGGAAGCATCATAGAATATTTTGCGATTCCAAATACACCGAGACACAAGAATATCGCAGTTTTTGGCATGACCTAGCGAAAGGCAAGGCAAAGTCAGGCACGTTTGAGCGCTACAACAAAAATGGCGATTTAGTAATTATTGAGGCAACCTACTTTCCAATAAAAGACGCGAGTGGGCACATCGAGAGTGTAATAAAAATTGCCAACGACGTCACTGAAAAGATGGTTAAAGCCAGATCCCAACGAGATCTCATTCAAGCTCTTCATCAAAATTTCGCCGTTATAGAATTCCACCCAGACGGGACAATCATAGAGGCTAACGATAACTTTCTGAGCGCTCTTGGCTATACATTGGATCAAATCCAAGGAAAACATCACAAAATGTTTTGCTTTGACGACTTTTATGAACAGAATCCTCACTTTTGGAAAGATTTATCGAACGGTCGAGCGTTTTCGGGGCGATTCCTGCGCAAAACAAATTACGGTGAAGAAATTTGGATCCAAGCATCTTATAGCCCAGTGTGTGATGATAAAGGTAAAGTATATAAAGTCGTCAAATTTGCCTCTGACATTACGCATGATGTGACTCGAGAGTTAGCAGTATCAGATGCTGCAAATATTGCGTACAGTACTGCTGTAGAAACATCACAAGTTACCCAAGAAGGGAAAAGAGTTTTAGAAGACACCGTAAATATTTCACAGACCATGATGCACAACCTGAATCAATCAATTAATCAAGTTCAGGAGCTTGCCTCTCTATCCAATGATGTTTCAGAAATTGTCAAAACCATAGGCGGCATAGCAGATCAAACCAACTTACTCGCCTTAAACGCTGCAATAGAGGCTGCTAGGGCTGGTGAACAAGGCCGGGGGTTTGCCGTGGTAGCAGACGAAGTTAGGCAACTGGCGTCTAGAACTTCTGAATCAACGGAAGAAATTACTCAAGTGGTCAACAAGAACATGTCACTAACTCAAGAAGTGACAAAAGCAATGAATGACGTGAACAGTGTAGCAGAGCAGACAAGCACGCGTATAGAAGAAGTCTCTCGTACCATGGACGAGATCTATAGCGGAGCTGAGAGTGTTGCGTCTGCAGTAAACAGCTTTAAAGCAAATAATGCTTAACGGGAAAGACAATACTGTTCTTTAATACAGTAGCTTAGTCAGTGACTGTTGCTGTATTGGTTGTGTTCGGCTTTGCTTTTTTAGCTAGAGTTAGGCATTCAACAAAACTAAGGGGAATGGTACACTTTTACAATCTTTATACCGAATCTATAGGTGAAACATGAACCCGATAATTGAATTGCTAAAAAAACACGGCATTAGTAACGCGCAAATCAACGACCTGTTCGAAACACTAACACAAAACCCTCTCGCTGCGATGTCCAGCATAGCAGAACTTGGGCTGCCTCAAGATCAACTGCAAGTTTTAATGGGTCAAGTCATGCAAAACCCACAGTTAATAAAAGATGCAGTGGAAGAACTAGGGTTAGACTTTTCAAAAGTCGAGCAAGCAAAAAGTAAATTACAACAATAATGAAGAAGGGCTCCGAACAAGGAGCCCTTCATTTACATCCCTCTTATTAGTCTAATCTGAGCGTCACACCAGAGTAACTGCTATAAGCACGAACCATAACATGGTAAATCATACCTGGTGTTGCTGAAACACTGCACTGCTCGTTATTACCGTATTTGTATGGTCGGCAGTCAAAACTATTAGTTGACGGTTTGCTCCCTGCTTTTACATATAGGTCGGCGTCACCACTTCCACCAGACATAGAGACAACAGCATTTGAAGCCGAATCAACACTAAAGGTATAGAAGGTCTCAGAAAGTCGTGCACCCGACAAATTAGTTACAGGAGTGCCCTTGACTAAAACGTTGTCAGTTGGAGGAGGGGTAGCCCCACAAGATGCATTCACACCTACTGTATTAAATGCATCTTCTACATCGGCCACAGGATATCCCATATCAGATGCAGCCTTGGCTACGCCACAGCCACCTTCGTCAAAGGTACTATTTGCCGTCCAATACATTTGGTTTGCAAGAGTAAAGATTTCAAAACCCTTACGAACATCCCAGCCAGCTTTATTTGCTAATAAGTAGAAAGCACGATTAAAGACACCGCTAGAGTAATGAACATTTAAACCATTGTAATAATCTGATGCATGATCTATTGAACGTCCGTCTCTAGAAGGCTGATCAAAATAACGTAGCCCTCCTTGAGACTTAAAGATATCAGCTCCCACAATCCAATCAACAGAGCCTTTCATATAATATTCTGCTGCCTCGCCAGCAATATCAGAGAAGGCTTCATTCATACCGCCAGACATATTCGCATAAACCAAACCAGAGTTTTGTTCCGTAAATCCATGACTCACTTCGTGTGCACTGACATTTATGTCTACTAAAGGATAAAATCTATTTTTGCCATCTCCAAATGTCATTGATGTACCATTCCAAAATGCATTCTCATAACCATTGCCGTAGTGAACTCGCATGGTTAATTGGAAAGTTAACGGGGCCGTATTCATCCAATCTTTGTACATATCAAAGACAACTTTACCAAAGTAGTGAGCATCATTGAGCGGTGAATAAGCGCCATTTACAAACTTATGGTCGTTAAAATTCGAGTCATCATTACATGAATAGCTATAGGCTGTACTACCTGATGTACGACCATTGAGATCCACGGTTTTAACTGCATCATTATTCATGATACAAGTGTTGCCAGATTTGCTTATTACAAAGCCCGGATAGTCAGAACCAAAGTTGTATTGACCCGTTTTTTCGTTCCCACCAGGCCCCGTCCCTGTAGCCTGTGCATGATTCAATCCACGCCAATGCTTGAGTACTTCGCCTGTGTTAGCATCAATAAAGTAAAACGGACGCTGTGGAACTTGAGCGGCAACAAAGAAATCTACCATGTAGACTACTTTTGCCGTGTTTGACTCATCCAGCCAAACCATCAACTCAGATTTAGTATTTTCTATGGGTGCATCCGACTCGACTAAAGACTTTCTTTTAAAAGCATTCTTGGCAGCTAAGATCGCTTGTTTTTCATCTAATGTAGGAGATGGTGTCGCGACATCACCACTGATCCCTTGCATCATTATGCCATGTACTTCGCTTTGACTCGTTTTGGTCTGGGTGGCGACGACAGACGTGTTGAATACTGGAAGGCCCATGTAAGTCTGCTGATAGCGGACTTTTACTTTTCCGTTGGGTAAAATCACTCGCTTAACTTCAGCAAAGCCAGTCTCCATAGGCACAACACTGGTTGACTGAGCTTTGAGAGTCTCTTGCAGTAATGCATCGTTTTTAACGGTAATCATCTGTGCGGCCGTTGCTGGTAGGCTAACTCCCAATCCAGCGGCGATTAGCCAAAGTGTCTGATGTTGTTTCATTTTACTTTCCTGTTATTGGTATAGAGTTGTTCTCCCCAACGACTAAATAGGAAGTATCTTTGCGTGTGTTTGCTCCAATAACATGGTTGACGACAAACTAATCAAGCAACTGAAAAATGAAATTACAAATCATTTCATGGAAACAAAATAAGACACCAAAATATCAGTAAAATGATTGATATTTGATTCTGATACGTTAAGACATCGAAAAAACAATTATATATAGACTAATTACATTTCTGTGTAATATTTTTTTAACAGCAGAACATCTCCATAATCAATTGATATAATATAACAATTTATATATTTGTTTCATCATTTTACAGTACCTCATATACAATAAAGGCTCCTTTACAAGAAGCCTTTATTAATAGATTAAACTTTAAATATCTTTATTTGTTTAACTTATAGCAACATAGTAAGTCATAATCTTCACCAGATTTCGATGTATATTCTTTGGCCTCAGAATACGCACGAGGCTTGCCTTGTCCATCGGCCTTAATTAGGCTAATCCAATGACGTATAGCGGACATTTCATGTGTCTCATGAGGGAACAAAGTACACGTTTCTAGCTGGATATCATCAATAGCTACCAGTTCAACACAACCTGTTCCTTTCTTAGTTCCCAATGTTAGCTCTACATGGCTACCTTTACCGTCTCGAAAGAGAATCGATTCTGGGTTTTCTTTATGACCACAGTAAGCAACAAAGTGTTTGGGGTATTTTAGACCACTGTGGCTTCCGTCCCTGAAATAAGCCACCACATGACGGTAATCGATTAGATAAGCAGTCACCTTGTTATGAGAACCATGCTCTAGAGGAAAAAGACGATCAAGCAGCTGCTTGGCTTTCACTTGCTTCTCTACGCCCTTGTCTATATTCGCGCTTTCCACTTCAAAAACAGCTTCCGCTATGAAGTTTTCATGCTTTGTGTGATTTTTCATTTTGTCGAATGTAAGCATGTTCATATTGTCTTCCCTCAAAAAATTTTCCTATTTACGTCGCTAAAACAAGTATTTAGGACTTGTACATCGCAACATGTCGATTTGTGACTTTGCTTACTTGGTATACTAGTTTGTTTTTTACTACAATTTCACAACAAAAATTTTACAGTGTGAATTTTACAAAATGTTGCCAAAAAGCCTAATCCGTCAATCTCATTTTTTGGGTACCAAAATAAGAAATCTTAGAAAAAGAAACCACTTAACAATGGAAGATCTCTCTGCTCGCTGTATTAGAATCAACCCGGAATCTGCTCCATCTGTTTCTTACCTCTCAATGATTGAACGAGGCAAACGAGTACCAAGTAGCGACATGTTAGAAGTGATTGCTGATGTATTTCAAAAAGAGCCTTCATGGTTTTTAGACGACGAGCCAGAAAAAGTTGATATCACACCAGAGAAAGGGAATAGAGGTGGTATTCATGGCATGGCGCTAGAGCCTAGTTTTCTTTTTTCCAACGAAATATTACAGATTGCAATTCCAGAAATGTTATCTCAAACAGGGATCTCAGGACGACAATTTGCACACCTTCTCATCCGAGCGCACCAAGAAAGTAACCAAAATCATTTCCCAGATCTTGAACGAGCAGCTGAAGAAGTAGGCCTAAAGCGACTCAACTTATCAAAGCAGGATTTGATGGATATTGCTCTTCGAATGGGCCTCAGCGTACAATGGGTATCTCGTCCACCAAAGGACATCATTGATGAGTTAGGGGTAAGTACAACCCAAATTGTAACGTCTTTCTTCGAACCTCCCAACACTATCTACTTAAATGATATTTTAAAGCAGTACCCAACTCGCCTAAAATATGACTTAGCTGTTTATATTGGTCATAGTGTTTTACATAATAAATCCAGTCTAAAAAGTGTACTATCTGTTGGTCAATCAACTAGCTGGGAAGAAAATGACCAATCAAATTCGTCCTCATACCTTAAATCAAAGGACATTTTACAAGCGTGGCGCGATTTTGAATCAAGCTTCTTCGCAGGCGCCTTACTTTGTCCAAAAGTGCCTTTTCGTCAATTACTCGATCGTAATGGTTATGAAATAAATACTCATATTAAGGCCGGAGTATCACCTTCAGTGGCTATGAGGCGCATGACGGTGGTTTCTCCATATCCTCACTGGCACTATTTTGATGCATACGGCCAACACAAACTCAAAGCCGTGTATCGAGGAAACGGAATTCCACTACCTTGGGGAAATATGCGTCAGGTCAACGACCCCTGTCAACATTGGGCTGTCTTTCGTCGATTATCGCAACCCCAGCATTCGAGTTCTGCTCAGATATCTATATTGGATGTCAATGGAGAACCCAGAATTTATTGCTGTGAATCAGTTAACATAGCGGATCCGGCAGGAAACAACAGAGTGCTCTGCGCTGGTATCGATCTGAATCCAGCAATCGATGCCCAAGGAGGAGACTCTCGAGCAATAGCAGAATCTCTGAAATCATTATGTGTCGATGGTGGTGGCACCTCATCCATCCCAAATAACATTCGCAAAGAGTTCACTACGGTAGCAAAGATCTTAAATATCAACTGGGTTGAACGTGGAATACAGGCAGACGCGCGAGTCATTTGCTCTCGTGGTGCTGTATGTCCTAGGAAGCCTAGTTGTTATGACTTGGATAGTTAACTCATGCTTATAAAGCATACATAAAAAAAGCCAACCACAATGATTGTGATTGGCTATATAAAGTGTGAACAATATGTATTCACTAACAACGTCAGTTGGCTAGGTGACCCTCGGCTTAATAAGGGTCACCTACATATATGCACAAGGCGTGCCAACATTTAAAAGTAATTTAAAGCCTGTTTTTGTATGCATTATGGTCAATTGTATACCAACAATACGCATAAGAGACTTGCATTATGAATATTCCATTGCAAAATGCAAAGGAAGAGGTTTCTAATTTGCAATAAGTACTGTGATTCACCTATCTTCTATTGAAGGCAGCGACCAGAGTGATTCAAGATGAGTTATTTGTGACGAAATACCCATATGGGGCCAATTAAAATAAACCCAATGTATTCTCTGAGCGAGGGCCGTTTACCTTCAATCTCATAACCAACGAACTGTATAATTCCGGATAAAGTCAATACAAGGATAGATACAAGAAATACTGGTAATTCAAGAATGTCAAGAGACCAGACTAGCGACACACAAGCTAGGAAAAAGCCTAACATCATCAAAGACACACTAAGGGAAAGCTTGAAGTAAAAAATAGCTAGAGGTATAGCTGCTACCCATACCCAGTTTAGTGTTAGGCCCGAAAGCGACAATGACGGTATGCTCCATATCAAGCCTACTAAAGATAAGAAAGTGCCAGGTATCGACACTTTATTAATCTTCTGGTTTATTGGGTGTCGATGATTTTGCCCATATTCACTTAGCCATTGTGTTAACTCTTGCATTCTCCCCCACTAAATCTTATTCCCTGTGCCTTGATCATATTCACTAACTAGCTTTCAGAGATAGTCAAATACACTCAACTTTAATCTTCCCGCCGCTTTTCATCATACATACTGTCATCAGCCGCTTTGAGCATCTCATCTACTTCTTTATATCGATCGCCATAGATTGCTAGGCCAACACTAACATAAACACTGATGTCATTTTTTTCATAAATGACTGGCTTATCGCAAATGGATTTTTGTAACTCGTTGTTAATGGCCTCAACGTCTTCTTTTCGTTTAATTCGAGTTAAAAGTATTAGGAACTCATCGCCTCCGACCCTTGCGACAAGATCTGAAGACCTCAACGCACTCTTAATCCTT
Source organism: Vibrio sp. Of14-4 (assembly GCF_022347625.1). NCBI lineage: Bacteria > Pseudomonadati > Pseudomonadota > Gammaproteobacteria > Vibrionales > Vibrionaceae > Vibrio > Vibrio sp. Of14-4. The sequence continues at coordinate 177,219 of NZ_JAKRGI010000005.1, forward strand.
CTCGCTACCTCGACAAGCACCTTATCTCCAGCAGCATGACCGAACGTATCATTGATCCACTTAAATTTATCTAAATCAACATTGAGAATAGCAAAAGACTCCCTTTTTCCTGAACCCGCTACAAGGGCAAAATGTCGCTCTAAGGTGTACATGAAGTAGCGACGATTAGGCAGAGATGTCAATGAGTCATGTAGAGCTCGTTTATTCGCAGCATGATAGAGGTAGTAGATTGTGCCATAAGCCAAAAGGAGTAAAACAATAAGCGGGTAGCCAAGGAGTCTTACTGCATGAATTCGGTACCAATCACTGTATTCAAGCAAATCACTTTTTGTTGCGGCCGCGATAGTCCAAGTCCCGTATGGAAACTTAACCGACTCTACAGCGAAAGCGCGATCAAAGGTACTCTGCGTACCATAAAAGATATCGCCTTCTTCTCCCGAGCTATCTACACCTCGCATTGCAAGATAATATTTCTCGGTGTAAGACTTTACCCCTACATCTTCAAACAGTGACTCGAGAGAAATGACTAAACTACATACACCCCAATAGTCACGATGGTATATAGGGTCTGAAAAAATCGGGACTTGAGCAATTAACACCCGCCCACCTTGGATCGAATTAAGCGGGCCTGCAATTAATATTTCATGAATATCTCTTGCCTTGTTAACCGTCCTCCATTGTTCAGGGAGAGTTCGATAATCAAGAGCAAGTAAGGCTTCATTACCTTCATATGGATAGACGTACTTGACTACGTCATCTGGTGCTAATGTAATAAGTTCAACATGATGTGCTTTGCGCATAACGCTGGATGCAAACAAGCCCCATCCTGAAAATTCAAAGTTTGGATTAGCAGCAATCAGAGCTGACAAACCGTTTGCAACAAAAATGTCGTTAAAAATAGCAATTTCTAACTCTGAACGGATAATAGATAGTTCTTCTTTCGCTCGGACCAACATACTGTTGTGCATGAAGGTCTTCTGGCTACGATCGATAAACTCTACCAACCCTACTCCAATAACACATAGAAGTAGTGCCACTAGTATAGCCGCCCATCGACTGCCCAAGCGTTCTCTCATTCGCCCCTCACATAAAACCAGCACGAGCCCCAGCACTGGAAAACGGTACATCCTCTCAAATTATCACGTCACTCTATTATTCCTTGATTTCTGTGTACGACTATAGAGTTCGATATCTATGTCCCTACTTAAAACCTACATGAACTTGAGTAAGTTTCCATTAATAATGATAGAAGTATTATTTGTGTTTATGTACCCATTCCCACAAGCTAATAGCGTCATCGCAATGTTTAGGCCTATCATAAGACGTGCAAAGGGTTCAAAATAACGGTTAAAGCTAGAGATAAGCTATAAATTCCTTTCTGGCTAGCTTGTATGGCGGGAATAATTCTTGTCACCTAGGTAAGAGCAAGCAGCGCAAACTGCATTGGTCAATATAATTAAGATAAGGCCATACAATTGAACATGACTGTATGTCTTTTGGAAGAACAAACACTGCCAAACCGCAGTAAAGACCAAATTGGTATAAATAACTGGTGCTAACTCTGAACCAGAGCTGGCAAGCTGGTATGCCTTCGAACGAAACACTTGCGTATTAATGACCATCAAACCTAATAAACTAAGCGCAATGACAACAAGCCATGGCCCATCGTCTAGGGGCTGATACATAGTGCGATTATCGATGAAACTGAACGTGAGTATGGGGACAACCACAACCGCTGCATAAAGAAAACTCCAAAAGTTTATCTCAAACGCGTTTAAACGGCTTTGACTGATCTTATACAAACTTAATTGAGACCCTGCATTAAATAGCCCTGCACACAAACCAACAATCAGCTCAAGCCTCACACTAATCTGGCTTTCATCGCTCGATAACATGGTTACCCCAACAAATGTCACCACTAGACCTATTGTATTTACAACTTTAATTGGGGTTGAAAATATAAGATTTTCTAATACTGGGATAAACAAAGGCCCTGTAGCGAAAAGTACAACGCTTTCCATCAAGGTTAAGTGTTGGAGTGAAAATATAAAACACACTTGGCTTAAACCCAAACACAAAGCCCTTATCCAAAGAGATAACTGCTCATTAGAACTGGGCCACCTAGTTTCTCGCCCAACGAACACAAGAACCAACATCATTGCTGGAACAATAAATCGCAGGAAGCTTAACAAGCTCACCTCAAAGTGATCGGTTAAAAATTTGGAAACCAGTCCTGTTAACGACAAACTGAACGTAGACGCGATCATAAATAATATCGAATACCAACGATTTACCATAAATCCTCCTCTATCACGGCCCAAGTTTATGCCCTTGTCAGTCAGATAAAAAGCGAGTTATATTTACAGTATTTGTAAGAGAAACTTACATATGAAAAGACCTATACCGTTAAAGTCAGTGTATGCTTTTGTTGCAGTGGCAGAAACTGGTAGCATGACTGATGCAGCCCAACTCCTTAGCGTTAGTCATTCAGCGATCAGTCAATCAATAAAAAATCTTGAATCACAGCTCGGGCAGAAACTGTTTATCCGTCAGGGAAGGAGTGTTTCACTAAATTCAACTGGACGGCACTACTACAAGCAAGTCGCACCTGCACTGGAACAAATAGTATCGGCAACTGAAAAACTTATTGAACAACAACACAGTCAACGAATAACCCTCAACATGGTCAATTCTCTGGTCATGCATTGGTGGATACCTCATGTTGACCGATTTAACCAATTTGCCCCAAACATTGACATTCGAATTTCAAGTCTCACAGGACACTTCAAAATGGAATCCGAAGGCATAGATGTGGCTATTATCCATGGTAATACCCATGACTGGTCTGATTATTATTGTGAGTTGTTAGCGACAGATGAACTCGTTCTGACAGCCAGCCCCGAGCTAATTGATATTCATACTACGCCAGAATCTATCCTAAAGCAGCACCCAGCAATTATAGTTACCAATGATAGGCGAAAAGATGACTGGAAAATATGGTGTAAAAGTTATCAACTCCCAGAGCCCGCCTACACACAAAACCTTAAGTTCAGCGCCTCAATTCAGGCTGTTCAAGCAACAATCCGTAAACTCGGCATTTTTGTCTCACATCGGCATTTTATTCGAGACGAAGTGGGTCAAGGTTCTCTTATTGAAGTTGGTTCGCCTATTCGTAACCCTCACCAAGATTTCTACTTCGCATGCCCGCCAGAAAAACTTAAGAATGAGAACGTTCTGTTGCTGCGTAACTGGCTACGCCAGGAATTCAGTTAATGAATTCAAACTATCAATGTTAAGCTTTATAGAACGTTTGATTATATCAAAACACACTTGGATGCCACTCTAGCAAACCATACGAAAAATAGTACATCATGAATTAGAGTGACTGCTTAGCTATTTGACACACAAATACATAGTCTTAGCTGTACTTTCGACCTGTATTTTAGTCATAGCAACACTCACTATATGCAACATTGTTAATATATAATATTGAAAAATATTAATTTATTTATAAAACCTTGCTCCAAATTCAGTTTTTTCTTCTAGACTTAAAGAGCCGGACTGTAAATTGCGTAGGCAAGGACCATATGACAAACTTTGTAGGACAACATCTCGAAGAAATGGCAGATATGCGCTCTGCGAGAAAATGTAAAATCGTATTCCTGTGCTCTGTGATAGCTTTAATAATCATGGCCTATTACGGGCTCCTACATCTTTCAAATCAAAGCTATTTATTCGGCATCACTAATGGTCTTTGCGTAGTAATTTTAGCTGGTAACCTTTTGTACCAGAGGTTAAACCCCTCAGTTAACGTGTCAGACATCGTATTGTCCGGAGTGTTGCTTTTTCAAGCCGCAATGCTCCTTTTTTACGGCGAACATATCACCGACAGATTACTCTGGCTTTTTCCGATCTTGGCTGCTGTCATATTAGCGTGCGAATTTAAGACAGGCCTGATCATCAGTGTATCGTCCTACCTGTTGATCTTTGTCGTCTGTGTGTTTACCGATTTGGTCGTGGTATCCGGCCAGTTTGCAATCGATCGATTCTTGACTAGCTTACTGGCACTTGGTGTTCTGTGTAATACCTCTGCCTATTTCTATGCAAAAGTGACAAGCTATATACAGTCCCTTTACAAAGAGGGCATTGAAGATCTGGCGTACCGTGATCAACTCACAGGGCTAGCCAATCGATGGAGCTTTGAAAGCTGGGCATTGGGCAAACTCGAGCAAGTAAGGGACAATGATACGTTAACGGCAATGGTCTTTTTAGACATAGACAACTTCAAAATGATCAATGATACCTACGGTCATGAAATAGGCGATCGTGTTCTCCAGCACTTTGCAAATCGTCTAAAAAACAATATCCGCACCAAGGACAGGAAAACTCAAAGAAATGATTACTCTATTGCTCGATTTGCTGGTGATGAGTTCGTACTCCTTCTTTATGGTGTAAACAGCGTTGAGGACCTTAACCGAATTTTGGAACGTATATGTCACCTGTTTGAAGATAGTTATCAAAGTACGGAAAGGATTAATAAACTCACTGTAAGCGCTGGTGTGGCTTTGTTTCCTGAAGACGCAGACTCAATGTTAGAGCTGACACGTTGTGCAGATAAAGCTATGTATTCAGCTAAACACAGTGGTAAGAACCAATACAGGTACTACAACCCACATCAATGTGATTCTCTAAATAGTGAAGAAGAACTTGGGTTGGGTAAGGTAACACCTCTGAAGACAGCAAGGCCTAACGACTCATAAACATTAACCATAAACTCACAGACATAGCAACCAGCACCCAAGCGGCATACCTAACTGAATTCCGTTTATCTTTTTTGGGCACGACCACCGGCTTCATCGCTTTATCTTTCACAGTGCGAGCAGCTGACGCCAACGTCCCTCTCTGCGCTCTTAACTCTCGTCTTTTTTGCGCTTCATTAGCAACCTTACCAAATCGATGCAATTGATCCGTAGTCAATTCCTGATTGGGATCATAACGAGCGTGCGGGTCTTTGTGCTTTGGTACAACAGACATATATCACCTCACCAAATACAACTTCGCCTTTTAATTGTAGTAGATATTTATATCAATTGTAAAAACTAACATCCACTTCACTGACCACCTTATACTTTTGATAGCAACAGCAAGATATGTGGTTCTACAGCTTTAATGGTAATTTGGTGAGAAGTATTTATCTTTTTCGGCTTGTATTCTGAGACGTTCACCAGGGTGTGGTTGTGTGAAAGTCGTTATATTTTAAGCGAGAGCACTCTTTCTATCTGGATACACAGATGTTGCTAAAATAATTTTTTCACTAATGATTCTGGTTTAAAGGTATACTTATCATTTGATACCATCAAAAAAGAGCAGTTTAATGTGGCATTAAATAAGAAAAGCAAAGAGTCGGAATCAGATGACTCCAATTTGACAAAAAACGCTTTTCTCAAGTTTTCTGGGATAACCTTACTTATCGCTCTCGGTGTTGCCTTCTCTGCTATCTTATACTTTAGCTACAAAGACTTTATTCATCCTAAACACGTCTATGGAAGATGGATTGAAATTGGTACTCCAGAGTATGACACTGAGATACTGACATTCAGTGAACGTGGTGTCTTTCGTAACGAAAGGCTTATCACTACAGACTTTGGTTATGATGGGACACTCATTACGGTAACAACGGGAAGTGGACAGACTGTTTATCAGGTCGCAGGAACGCCGAAATCACCACAGCTTAAGCGTGTAACGCCAAGCAGCCCGACTCAACGCTTTATAAAATCTGGCTATGAAGACACAGTGAAAAGTGGTGAGGGAGCCGCCAAAAGGCGTCGCGCCGCCTTATCAGAACACTTCAATAGTAAAAAGTAATCGTATATTTTCTTACAGCTTACCAACATACAGTATTATCGTCTCTTACTAAACGTAAACTTTCTTCGTTATTGTACAATTTATAAAGGGTTTTGCGTAGAACATAACTAGTTTGATGGACAACATCTCTTTATACTAATGTGTGAGTTTGTAACTATGAGAGCCAATACCTTATGGAGCCTTCATCTCCTCTAACACAATCCATGATGACATTTTTGCAAAGTTGGAACACTAACTTTTTGTTTATTACCCTAGCAAGCTTCCTTGCTTGGATAGCATGGAGAATTATATACAATCGACTAGAATACCTATCGAAGAAAACCAACTTCGATTGGGATGACTTGACATTAAATGCGCTAAAAACACCCATTAGTGCGCTTATATGGTGTTGGCCAGCAACAATATCACTCGACTTTTTTATTCAAGAGCACTTTGGCATCAAGCTTGGTTGGCTCAGTACGTTAAAACTACCCATTGTTATCGCTATACTGGCATGGATAACAATACGCTTTATTAATAACGTCGAGAGCTTTGTTCTTCAGAAAAAAACACATGATGAAACCACAGTTCATGCGATCGCTAAAGTCTCACGACTTATCTTCGTTATTATAGGTGCTCTCACCATAATGCAAGCTTTTGGGCTTAGCCTATCTGGCTTGTTAACCTTTGGTGGTGTGGGTGGTTTGATTGTCGGTCTTGCCGCAAAAGACTTACTCTCGAATTTCTTTGGCGGTATGATGATCTACTTTGACCGTCCTTTTAAAGTCGGTGATTGGGTTCGTTCTCCCGATCGCCAAATAGAAGGCACGGTTGAACGTATTGGTTGGAGAATGACGATTATTCGAACATTCGAAAAACGACCTCTGTATATCCCCAACTCTGTTTTCAGCAATATCGTGGTAGAAAACCCTTCAAGAATGCTTAACCGAAGGATTAAAGAAACCATCGGGGTGCGCTATAGTGATGGCCATAAAGTAGAAAGCATCGTTAACGATATCAAGTCTATGCTACAGAATCATCCAGATATTGATACCAAACAAACATTGATTGTGAATTTCAATGCCTTTGGCCCATCTTCACTTCAAATGCTGGTGTACACATTTACCAAAACGGTGAATTGGGTACGCTACCACCAAGTGAAAGAAGATGTCCTGCTGCAAATCATGCACATCATTCATCAACATGGCGCCGATATTGCCTTCCCAACTCAAACACTCAAACTGGAAACTGAGGTTAATGAGGAAAGAAGCGGTCAAGAACCGTTATAGTTTTTATTTCATGCCCTGTAACCTAAGTTAAAATACTTGCAGGGCAATATCTTACTCAAGCATTAATATTGTCAAAAGTGACAATTACCTATTGTGCAATCCACTCCACTTCCAACAAAATTTTATTTTGGCTGCTTAGTCTCCCTAAAAAAACATCGCCTTGATGTACTTCACCAACACCTTGTGGGGTTCCCGTCATGATAATGTCTCCATCCTCTAACCTGGTATAAGTCGTCAGTTCCTCCAAGATCGATGATGGCGAATAAATCATGTCCGCAACCAAACCTTTTTGTACTCGAACACAGTTAATAAATAACTCAACTTGCAAAGACTCAATGTGAACGCCTTCAATTGGAAGAAAACGACTAAACACTGCCGATCCATCAAACGCCTTCGCACGCTCCCATGGTAGCCCCTTACTTTTGAGTTTTGACTGCAATTCACGTTTAGTTAAATCCAACCCAAACCCTACCGCGCAATATTGCCCATTCTTAACCAAAAAACAAATCTCACTCTCATAATGAATCGTTTCTCCATGGTAAGAACATAACTGGGAACCTATCGATGAAGGTGGTTTATTAAACACTACCATTTCGTCAGGAACTGAGTTATTCAGCTCTTTAATATGGTCGTGATAGTTTCGACCAATACACAAAATCTTGGTAGGCTGAATTGGGTTACTGCCAAGTTTAACCGAGTTCATGTGCGCTCCCTGTTATCATTCACTCAGCTAGATGGTAATAGAAATCTGTATGTCGTCGATACACAGCACAATAAAGATTGAGATAATGCACAAAGTTTATCGAACAATACAAAAACGCCTATTCAAAGTTGAATAGGCGTTGACACAAATGCGTGTTAAGGCAGTTGGATTATTGAATTATAGGAAGTAACGAGCACCGACAATCCACTTATCATCGTCTTTTGTTGCATCATCGTCATCTCCTAGGTCTACTTCATAACCTGCAAAGGTCACAAAACTTGGAGCGACTGTATACTCTAACTGAAGTGCAGATGTACTAAATAGAGTTTTGCTGGTTGTATCATTCTCAACAGACTCATAGTTAACACTGATATTAAGGCCGTTATCCATACCGTAAGCAAGTAAGCCTTCTAGCTGAACCGTTTCTTTAAGGCTGCTATAGAAGTACTCATTCATACCATAAACTAAAGCCGCATAAACCCCAGAACCGTATGAGCCATAATTAAGCGAGAAGATATGAGAAGTCGCGTCTTCATCAACTCCACTAACTGTGCGATCTCCGCCAGAATATGCGTAGCCCAATCCAAAGTCCATCATACTAAAACTTACAGCTGCCTGCATTCTCGCATCAGTGTCTTTTGTAGCTCCACTTTGCTCTCCTTGCCAACCAAGACCTAGGTTAAATATACCATCTTCAGCAACTGCAAATGACTTTCTATAGCTTACCATTCGCTCTGCACGAGCCGAGCCCATTAGGTTATGCGAGTCATATAAGAAATCATTAGCAAAAGCGATAGGCAAGTCTGCTACACCACCCACATCGTAGTAAGGTGACCACTGAGTACCCACAACCATACGGCCCATCTCTTCATGGGTAACGCCAATATAACCCAAACGAGTTGTGAAAGAAGTAGAACCACCACTAAGGTAGCTAAGTGCCCACTCGCCTTTCATATCGACAACGACACCATTGCCAACATCTTGAGAGCCTGCAATATTGATACGAGGGGATACCTGCTCTACTTCTACATCATTTCTTTCTTCTTCAGTCAGGTCTGTGTCCTTTTCATACTCACCGACACCCACAGAGACGTGGCCGCCAATAGAGAGAGTTGTGCCTTCACTGTTATAAACTTCTGCTGCAAAAGCGTTTGAACCACATGCTGTTGCCGCAACCAAAGCGGCTAATAATTTAATTTTCATAATTTAACGTCCATATAGGGTTATAACCTTTGTTCACATAACACTCAGAAAACCAAGCTTTTTCATGAACATTTATAAAGTAGTACGAAAAAATCAAAAGTGAAGTGCGTATGGTTTCATATTTAAAGGGTAAATTAGCAATTACTGAACTAATAAAAATATGATTAATTTTTAACCTAATGAATATAAAGGTTTTTTCTCATTATTGATATTTATGAAATAACACAAGATCAAGTTCACATTTTTAGAAATTAGATTGGAACTTTTTTGAGAAAGTAGAAAATATCTCTATCAATATAGGTAATCATGCCACTTTAAGCCCCTTATCATTTAAATATCATTAGTCAAAATAACAGCTTAAAAAGGTACAGTATTTATTGTTTCAATAGTCAAAAAATGACATTTTCATATGGCTCATAGGCAAGAGCATCATGGAGAATAAAAACGGTGAAGTGTTGAAATGTATGTTGGTGAAATCGAGTTAGCTTATAAAAGATGTCACCGCAAATTTTCGATGTACTAAAGAGACGGATGTTTGTCGTCATAGCTCAGCCTAAATCGACTGTTTATGCTTATTGTGAGACTGAACCACAAGCTAAAGACTTTGTTACTGCTAAGTTCTGATACCAGTTGTTAAACACCAGTTCAAAATCTTCAAGAATAATACTACCAAAATCATAATCTCGATATTCTTGGCACAGTGCCAAAAGCTTTTGACCATCGTGAATTGGGACCTTAAATCGAATAATCGAACTATGAGCTGCCACTAGGGTATATCGACTATCAAACGTAGCTCTTAACCCTGCCTTAATCAGGTTACTCCGAAGCGCATTTCTGAAACATTGCAAAGCATCATTGACAGGGAAGCCCTGAATAACCACACAGTTTGATGATGCGCTAACACCCCGATATTTAACTTCTATCGTAGATATAGAGCATAAGGCTGACTGGAATATTTCTGCATAGTCTTGGATATTGATGTCGCTAAGCCTGAATTTAGGTATGCATGAGATTACTGAAAGAATAGTTAGGTGAAGTTCATCTAATGGGTGAAAGTACTGATCAGGTTCAATAGTTCTTACCATTTTCTGAAAGTGCATGATTTCATCAAGAACAGAGCGATTACCCTGTTTTAAATATGCTAAAACACTAATACCTCTTCTATTATCCTTCTCAATATTCAATAAGTAAGGATCTAATTCATAATCGTTGCATTCAGACGCTAATTTAAAACTTGTCCACATTTGATCATAAATGCTCTGAATCATCCTTTCTCTAGCCTCTAAAAAATAAAATCCTAATAACAATCAATCCTATTTCTAACTGATTGAAACTTATACACTCAACTCTGCCCAAGTGGTTTTATATTTTTAACTAAAATAAAACTTAATCCAATTAACGGAATATTAGTGGTTACTGGATTAAATGCTTCGACTAGCAATAAGGGCTGTAAAAAAGCAACCAATATGAGTAACCCAATAAGTGCGAATATGTTTAGCATAATGACAAACTTTGAGCGATAGAAAACAAATACGACAACACCAAATATCACTTCAGAAAAACCCGCAGATTTAGTGACAAGATAGGAAACTTCATCTGAAAAACCGAAGCTTCCAGTTAATAACCTTTCCAAAGGTGCAATATGGACAAGTTTAGGGAATATTCCGTGATACAACCAACTAAAACTAATGATGTATCGTGCTATTTGAACTGATGACAACTAGTGACTTCCTTATATATAGTACTTAATTAATCTTAACTCACCTGAATTTAATTGGTGACATCGACTTTGACAGGTAATTTGAAGGGACCATATTATTAATAAGTTGTTCCATCTTTCTTACACGCTATCCACTTACCTGAACTGTTAACTACCCATTTAAAGTCATCGTCTGGGTAGTGAACTTCATCCCCCAACTCGCGACTGCCAATAACAATAAATGTTGCTTGATCACTACTTCGATTAATTAGGTGGTGCCCATTCTCAATACCGGCAGGAAAGCCTGCACACATTCCCGCTCGCATAGTCTGTTCACCATCATCTGTGACCAAACAAAGCTCACCACTTAACACATAAACAAACTCATCAGACTTTGTATGCCAATGTCTTAACGCGGACTGAGCATCAGGCTCTAAAACTTCAAGATTTACTCCAAACTGAGTTAAACCAAAAAGACCGCCTAAGCTTTTACATTCTGCCTGACCAAGTAGAGATTTGAATGGCTCAGGAAATGGATTAGATGTATCGCCTTTCAAACTCAAGGTGTCTTTGACTTTGGTCATCATATTCTCTGTTATAAAGCGCCTAATGAGCTATTGGCTAACTGGTTACCATAATTATTATTAATCCTATAGTATTCCCTCAAATAATCAATAATTTAGACATATTGAATGGTGGATATAACTAAAGTTAGAAGAATTTAAAGAATCACTGTTTTATATTGACTAGCCGAGAACCAATCATAATTTCGTTTCTTATAAGACACTGGAGTTAGGATGTGATTGACAGTTTCACCGCTCGAAATCATAGTTTGTTCTCTGTGTTAATAGTGAGCAAATATCAAAACTCGAATATGTAATACCCGACAAATTCCGAACACTAACTCTATTTTCAGCAATAAAAAAGGCAGATCACTCTGCCTTTACTGTTTCTTTGCATTGTATGGGCTTATCGCTGACGACGCGCTTCTACTGCATCGGCTAGTTGACGAAGAACTTTTTCGGTATCTTGCCAGCCAATGCACGCATCGGTAATTGATTGTCCATAAGTTTCAGCTTTACCATCAGCCAAGTCTTGACGGCCTTCGACCAAGTGTGACTCAATCATCACACCAAAGACAGCATCTTCGCCAGAAGCGATTTGACCAGCCACATCCTCTGCAACTACCATCTGGCGCTGATATTGTTTAGAGCTGTTGGCATGGCTAAAATCAATCATCACTTTTTGCGGCAAGCCGGAAGCTTCTAGCTGAGATTTAATCTCACTCACATGCGCTGCACTATAGTTAGGCTCTTTACCGCCACGCAGAATAATATGACAATCCGAGTTACCTGCCGTTTCTACAATGGCAGAATGGCCATACTTAGTCACTGATAAGAAGTGGTGTGATGCACTCGCACTTCGAATCGCGTCTGAAGCAATTTTAATATTACCATCGGTTCCATTCTTAAATCCGACTGGGCAAGAAAGGCCCGATGCCAATTCACGGTGGACTTGAGATTCGGTTGTGCGCGCACCAATCGCCCCCCAGCTAATAAGATCAGCCACATACTGAGGCGTGATCATATCAAGAAATTCACTTGCGGTAGGTAGACCAAGATCCGTCAAATCAAGCAGAAGCTTACGACCAATGCGCAAACCATCATTGATTTTAAACGTGTCATTCATGTAAGGGTCATTAATAAGACCCTTCCAACCTACCGTTGTACGCGGTTTTTCAAAATACACTCGCATCACAACTTCGAGTCTGTCACCCAGCTCGTCTCGCAAGACCTTCAATCGCTTTCCGTATTCGATTGCCGCTTGTGGATCATGGATCGAGCATGGGCCGACAATCACAAGTAATCTATCATCTTCACCACGAAGAATTTTTGAAATATCTTGACGAGATTGAAAGGTTGTAGAAGACGCTGTCTCAGTAGCAGGAAACTTTTCCAATACCGCTACTGGTGGTAATAACTCTTTAACTTTACTAATTCGTACATCATCGGTCTGGAACATTGCTACGTCTTCCTATTTTTCTTAGCATGAGTAGTGCACTTCATACATGGCACACTTAAATACTCAATTATCGTCTTGGGCTAGGGTGTAACTTATCTATCAAAAACGAACCTTGCAACCATTTTTTCAAATAAAATGCAATATAGTTTCTTTCTTTGGCTTGCACAACATGCGTAAACTCAAGGTTACATCATAAAAATTATGAGTCAACACAAGCTTTTATCACTCACTTTGTTCAAAGTTAGATGCAATATCGTTATGATCTATGTATGGTAAAAATACAATAATATGCGCACTTGGTTTTTGCATGAATGCCGTCGAATTGATAGATGTTAATAAGCAATATGGAGAGTTAAAAGCCCTTACAGACATTCAATTGTCAGTAAAGAAAGGTGAGAAACTAGTGATCTGCGGCCCTTCAGGGTCTGGAAAATCAACGCTCATAAGAGCTGTCAACGGGCTAGAAAGCATTTCGAAAGGTGTAATTAAAGTCTTTGGGCAGCCAATTTCAACTACGCCGTCCGATAAAGTTGATATGGTTTTCCAGCATTTTCATCTATTTCCGCATCTTAGTATTCTTGACAACCTGATACTAGCACCAACCCGAACATTGAATCTTTCAAGACGAGAGGCACTCAAAAACGCCATGCACTTTCTCAACCAAGTTGGTATGACCGATCAGGCTGATCAATTTCCAGTCCAGCTATCAAGTGGCCAAAAACAACGCGTGGCTATTGCTCGATCGCTTTGTATGCAACCCGAAGTGCTACTGTTCGATGAACCAACATCAGCGCTAGACCCGCAGACAAAACATGACGTCTTGAATATCATTACAGATATCGCCAAATCGGGCATGACCATGATATGCATCACCCACGACGTCAGTTTTGCGCAGAGAATAGCAGACAGAGTGGTATTTATGGAGCAAGGAAAAATAATTGAAGTTGCACCACCAGAACAATTTTTCAATCAACCGCAACATCCGAGAGCTCAACACTTTTTAGATCAGTTTATGAGTCACCAATGATTTTAAAAATGTTTAGATCAGTTTATGAGTCACCAATGATTTTAAAAATGTTTAGATCAGTTTATGAGTCACCAATGATTTTAAAAATGTTTAGACCCATTGCTTCTACGGTAGTGCAGATCCTTGTCTTAGTCATCATTTTGGGGTGGGTTCTTGACTCTGGCGCAAAAGCGATGGACTACCAATGGCAGTGGCAAAGAGTACCTGATTTTATTGCTTTTTATGAACAGGGACAGTGGTGGCCTGCCGAGTTAATTGAAGGTTTGATCGTCACCATAAAAATTTCATTTCTCAGCTTGATATTTACCTTGTTGATAGGTGTTGCCACTGCTCTACTCAAACTTTCTGATTCTATCATCGGGCGACTATTGGCAACACTTTACATTGAAGTGATTCGCAACACCCCACTCTTAGTGCAAATCTACCTGCTGTACTTTATTTTTGGTCCTGTTCTAGGCATTGATAGAATGACGAGCGCTATTCTTGCTCTGTCTCTTTTTCAAGGTGCCTACACGGCTGAGATCCTTAGAGGAGGTTTGAATGGTATACCGCGAGGTCAGTTTGAGGCAGCCTCTTCCCTTGCCCTTGGTCCGTTTGTGACCTTTTACAAAATCATATTCCCGCAGTTGTTACAACGTACGTTACCACCTTTAACCAATGAAGTTGTGTCTTTGGTTAAAAACTCTTCTATTGTCAGCGTCATGGCTATTTTTGATTTGACGACAGAAGGGCGCAACATAGTGTCAGAAACGGCTATGCCATTTGAAATATGGTTCACTGTTGCTGCAATATATTTAGCACTCACTCTATCGCTCTCTGGTCTTTCAGTCTGGTTAGAATACAAACTGGGAACTAGCTGGCGCGCTTCAAAGTAGGATAGAAAATGAACATATTTAGATATCAAAAGCTCTCAGTTCATAAAATCTGGGCATCATTAATAACAATAATTTCTATAGTAACTCCAATGTATGTTCAAGCTAGTAACACCCCAAACCTAGATGAGATCAATCAAAGAGGTACTTTACGTGTCGGCATGTCAACATTTGTTCCTTGGGCAATGCGTGACAAACAGGGCGAACTAATCGGATTTGAAATTGATGTGGCGAAACGTTTAGCAGCAGACTCAGGTTGGAAAATTAAGTTTGTTCCTACCGCTTGGGATGGCATTATTCCAGCTCTTTTGGCGAAGAAATTTGATGTCATTATTGGCGGAATGAGCATAACGGATGAGCGTTCTAAAAGTGTGCTTTTTACCCAACCCTATTCACATTCCGGTGTTCAAGTTGCTGCCAACAAACAACTAGCTGAAGGGTTTTCGAAAATCAGTGACTTTAATTCAAGACGTATCAAAATTGCAGCACGACGAGGGGCCTTTACCGTTCAAGTCGCCCGTGAGGCTTTCCCGAAAGCAAAAATTCTTCAGTTTGATGACGAAGCTCAAGCCTTTCAGGAAGTTCTAAATGGAAACGCACATGCAGTTATTGCCTCTAGCCCAAAACCCGAACATGAAGCCGTAAAACACGCTAATACCTTGTTCATCCCCTTCAACAAACGTCTATCAAAAGGCAATGAAGCTTTTGCGGTTCGTTTAGGCGAGACGGATAAACAAGCTTTCTTTGATCATTGGATCAATGATCGAATTGAAGATGGATGGCTAGAACAGCGCTACGAGTACTGGTTTTCTACATTAGATTGGCAAAAATAAATAAGCAATTGACGCCTATCTATTTATCCCAAAACCTGAGCAGATAGTTAGAATGAGACAATGATGTGGATATAACCAAAACCTTAAGCCCCCAAAAGCCTGAAAAGAAGCCCTGCCTAAAATTGAATAGACTGGACTTAGCGATATTGTTTGCCGTCAGCATCGCTGGAATTTGGATATATCACAGATCTGAGGTCGGCATTGAGTATATTTGGCGCTGGAAGGAAGCAGTGATTCTCATTTTTACTCCACGTGCTGACGGCAGCATTCCCTATTTTTTTCAGGGTGTGATCGCGACATTAAGGCTAAGCTTATGGGGGGTATTTTTAGCACTCCCTGTCGGTGTTCTGGTTGGCTTATCACGACATTCCTCTATTTATCTACTGCGCTCTATAGCCAATATGTACATATTGCTTATCCGTAATATCCCACCGCTTGTCTTCGTATTTATATTTTACTTTTTTATCTCTAATCAGCTCATCCCGGGATTAGGCCTAGACAGTGTATTGCGAGATGGTTCTGAAACAACTCAAATTTGGCAAATTTGGTTGTTTGGACCCAAGCCTCTATGGGAAAACTTACTTTCGGGTGTTCTGTGTATCAGTATTTTATCTTCGGCTTATATTGCTGAAATCGTTCGTTCAGGTCTGGCAAACATACCAAGAGGTCAATGGGAGGCGGCAGATGCTCTCGGACTCTCAATGTGGGCCAAATATCGATTTGTTATCGCACCACAAGTACTCATAACCATTACGCCTGCATTGGCAGGACAAGCCATATCCTTAGTAAAGGATACGTCTATTGTATCTCTTATTTCTATTCAAGAAATGACGTTTGTAGGCACCGAAATGGCTAACTCATCTGGCCTAATCTTTGAGATATGGCTTATCGTGGGTGCTGTTTACTTGATATTTTGCGCAACATTTTCTGCTTTATTCAAAAGGCTAGAGAAAAAGAGTTTAAAATTCCAAAATTCCCGCTAAGAATTTTGAAATAGATAAGTTCATACAAAATAGTGGTCAACTAATAAAGCTGAGAATAATAGCATCAGATGCCATATTGAAAACTTAAACGTGGTGATTGCCTGATTCTTGGATGGTTCAAATTTTAGCTTCCACGCATGATACATAAATAGAACTGACAGAATAGTTGCGCTCACTAGATAAAACACCCCAGCCATACCTACCAGCACAGGTAATAAACAGACAACAAACAGCAAGATCGTATACAGTAAAATAGACGTTTTTGTGTATTCTTCCCCATGAGTAACTGGCAACATGGGTATTTCAGCTTTGGCATAATCTTCTTTACGATGGATTGCTAATGCCCAAAAATGAGGTGGTGTCCAAATGAAAATAATCATGACAAGTAGCCATGCATTGGCATGTAGTTCACCTGTCACTGATGTCCATCCCAGCAGAGGTGGCATAGCCCCTGCCATACCTGCGATGACAATATTTTGTGGCGTTTCTCGTTTTAAGTACATAGTATAAATCGCCGCATACCCAAGTAAACTTGCAAAAGTCAGCCAAGCCGTAAGACCATTAACACCCACGTATAAAACCAAGAACCCAGCTAAACCCAAGCCACTCGCGAATACAAACACATTGCTCGTCTGAAGCTCTCCTGACGGTAATGGCCGTTTATATGTCCTCGCCATTATGGCGTCAATTCGCCTATCGATTAAATGGTTAAAGGCTGCAGCTGAACCCGCCATAAAGGCAATCCCGACCAAACCTAGTATGGCTTCCTGTATAGGTAATACGCCGGGAACCGCTAAACACATACCCACTAAAGCCGTCAGTAGCATCAATGCAACCACTTTAGGTTTGGTCAAGGTCAAATAAACTCGCCATAGGGAGCGCTCTTGTTCGGATACTCGGCTGATGGTGTTATTCATAGCTCTCTCTCCTTGCCGATAAGGTTGGAAATCGTCAGATCATCAACTACTTCTTTGCGCCATAGTTGAACATTGGCGTGTAAAATAGAGACAAGTAATAAGACCGCAACTAAATTATGCGCAACTGCAATAACCATAGGAAGGCTATACACAACATTGGTGATGCCAAGTCCTATCTGAAACGTCAATAAGCAACACAATCTCAAAGCCGTCCATTTTAAGCTGGAAATTTTTGTCAGTAGTAAAGAGACTATCAAACACAAAGATACAAGGGTAAGCAGCATAGCTCCAAATCTATGCGTGACATGAATAGTCATCCGAGCGCCATAATCAAGCGTACCAAATTCATAACTTGGCTGCTCTGGCTGAATAAAGGTAAATGCACCGTCGAAATCAAGATACTCTTGCCAGTTACCCTCACAAATTGGTAAATCTTTACACATCAAAGCCGCATAGTTAGAAGACGTCCATCCACCAAGCGCAATCTGAATAATGGCCAAGCATAGTGTTATTGAGGCAAGCCACTTAATACCCTTAAGATAGGGCGGTAGCACTTCTTTTTTCGAAGTAACTTTACCCGACAACTGCCAATATAGAAGTGCAAGTAAACAAAATAGCGTAAATCCGCCAAGAAGGTGCCCCATAACGACAATCGGCATCAATTTCATCGTAACTGTCCACATACCTAGCAAAGCCTGAAAAATTACAACAACAGATAGGGTAATAGGCAATACATTCGATACTTCATCATGCTTAAAAGCTTTTGCAGAAATAGCAAAAATCAGCACACCTAAAATTCCAGCAAAATATCGATGGATCATCTCTAGCCAAGCTTTGTTAGCTTCGATAGTTAAATCAGGATAGAGAGACTCAGCGAGTGCTATTTCATGTTGTTCATCAGGCACTGTCAAATGGCCATAGCACCCTGGCCAATCTGGGCACCCAAGCCCTGCATCTGCCAATCGAGTATAAGCACCCAATAAAATAACAATAAATGTCATGACTAAGGTGACACGAACTAAATTGGTCAATCCCATAACCAAACTCCTTCCATGAAGACCCACTCAACCAGTGAGAGTTGCACTACCAAAAAGACAAGAGACATCGGAAACTGGTTTACCCTACTCTGGATAACTTCAGCAACTTACGTAAATCGGTTAAAATATCTTTGCTTTGATTCACCAAATCCCCTTCACGTTCGACCATCGGATAACGCATTACCAATTGCCCCAGAGGATCCACAATAACTAACTCAAAATCAGAGATCAGATTATGAAACGCATCATTTATCTCAATACGCTGAAATGAGCTCTTATCTATAGCCACACGATCGCTTACCTCAGACAATAAAAGCACTGGAGTGACACGATTTTGATATTTACCTAAGGCGATATGACTTTGACCAAGTAAATGAACTTGCTGGTAACAAAACTCATTGCACTTGGCTGGCACTACATATCCCAGTTGCCATTGCTGACCGGAGTAAGGATTGTTGATTCCTAAGTTTTCATAGCTTTGTCTGGGTTCAATAAGTTGGCCTTTATTGGTCACGCCAGATTCATACCATTGGTTTACCAAAAAAAACTTAGCAACTACCGCTGGCAGAGCAAAAAAAGTTAACAAAGCCACGAGCATTACCCTACCCCGAACAACCTTACTCACCATTTTGCTTCTCCCTTCTTCTGAACGACCTAACTAAGACCCAAAATACTAAAATTAGTAATGCTGTTGCCATACTAAACCACTGCACGGCATAGCCCAGATGTTTACTTGAACTAAGGGGCAGAGGCTGCCATGGTTGGGGATAAGGCCAACCGTCTACTAAAGGTTGGAGCAAATAAGGTTCAATATCTTTTCCCCAAAGTTCACCAAGCTCTTCAATGTTCAAATTTTGAATTCTATTTTGTCTGCCAGTTTCTAAGTAGAGTCTGTCACTTAGTGGGTTCACTGAGCGTTGGTATAACCGCGCTACGAGCGATATTGGCGTCATTATCCAAGTGACTTCGGGTAGCTTTGCGCGTTCTTCTTTGGCAGGGACAAATCCTCTTTCAACTAATATTACCCTTCCAGTTGCTGATTCCATCAATTGATAGGCGAGATAGCCCACTTCTCCCTTAAAAACTTGGTTATCAAGTAGCAAATATTTGTCTGCAATAGGTACTAACTCTGCAATAACTTTTATCCCGGTCCAGTATTCAACACCTACCGAATGTAATTCGTCTAACGAGACAACTGAAGATTGATCGCGCCTTAATAACTCGTGCTCAATTTCAGCTTTCTCTTTGTACCGTCCAAATTGCCAAAAACCTAGGTTGACCAAAATGGAAAATACAACCAAAGTTAAGATCATCCCCACCCAAACTGAACTACTTTTCAACGACATAAATAGGGAAGACGTCATGGTATTGATCTTTAAATCGCTATTGGTATTGCTACTGCTTTTTGTCATTATAAATCTCGCAAAAGCGATGTTCGAAATGGTAAAAGGTCCTCAAGCAGATGAAGAGGGCAACACTGATAACAATAAACCCATGAGTCATTACCTTGGACGACGAGTTCTTCTTTCCGCTCTGGCCGTAACCCTTCTCATAGCCGCTCTTTTAACCGGAGTTATTGAGCCTAATTCACGCCCCTATTAGTCAACTTAAAGCACATAAACAAACACAAACAAGCTTAACCAAACAACATCGACAAAATGCCAATACCAACTTCCTGCTTGAAATGCGAAATGATCTTTAGGTGTGAAGTGGTCTTTGGCTATACGAGCTAACAGTATGGTCAGAATAATGGTTCCCAACAATACATGCATACCGTGAAAGCCAGTAAGTAAGAAGAAGGTATTACCATACACTCCTGACTGTAGAGTCAGGTCTAAATCTTGATAAGCATGAACATATTCAACACCTTGGTAATAGAGGAAGAATCCGGCCAGTACGATTGTCAGCTCAAGCCAAACAATCAAAGCCATACGCTTATTTTGCTCCAAACTGATATGAGCCATATGCAAGGTAACAGAGGACACTAATAATATGATGGTGTTTGCCAAGGGAATACCTTGCCAACCCATAGCTTGTGTCGTTGTTCCATCTGGTGTTGTGGTCAATGGCCAAAGTGCTTCAAATGCCGGCCATAGCACCTCATGAGTCATAGCATTGTTACTTGCACCGCCAAGCCAAGGTACAGAAATCATCCTAGCGTAAAATAGTGCTCCGAAAAAGGCGCCAAAAAACATGACTTCAGAGAAAATAAACCAACTCATGCCTTGCCTAAATGACCGTGACATTTGATCTGAATATTTCCCTTCCATGGACTCTGTAATGACACTACTAAACCAGCCAGCAAACATGTAAAGAAGAAATAGGAATCCAGACAGCAGTATAAACTTGCCAAATATACTACCTCCACCACCTTCTGCCATATTCTGTACAGTTAACCCTGCACCAACGGCAATCAAAAATAGTGAAACGGCGCCAACAATTGGCCAACTACTTTGTGCCGGAACATAATAAGCTTGCTTTTTTGAACTCACGGCTTCGCTCCTTGCTGTATGAGATCGCCACTAGGTTCAACTCGCGCCACTTCTACAGACTGAGGAACCTTATTTGTAATATCATAAAGGGTGTAAGACAGTGTTAGCGTGTGTATCGTATCTGGAATATCAGGCTCAATGTAGAAAATCAGGGGCATTTCTGCCGTGGCGAGACTTTCCAGAGGTTGATGGTTAAAACAAAAACACTCAATTTTATTAAAGTACGACGCCCCAAGCCCAGGAGAGACGGAAGGAACCGCTTGCCCAATTATCGCCGTCGATGAGTTGTTTTTAGCGACAAATGCTGTCTGAATCACCTGACCCGGGTGCACATCTAAATATTGCTCCTCGGGTTTAAACTCCCAAGGGATACCCTGATTAAGATGTGCCATAAATTCGACTCTGATGACTCGATTGGTATCTGGCACCATGCCTTGAGGTTGTATCGACGCTTCGCTGTTTGTCTTACCGTTAATCCCCAAGGTATCACACATCACATCGTAAAGAGGCACGAGTGCAAATCCAAAACCAAACATAGCCAATACAGCAGCAAATAGCTTTAGCGTGAGTTTGTTATTTGATTGCGCTTGTTCATCCATCGGACCCCCTAATCAACCTTTGGTGGAGTTGAAAAGGTATGATGAGGAGCAGGACTTGGGACTGTCCATTCCAAGCCCTCCGCTCTATCCCAAACTTTTGCCTCTGCTTTTTCTCCTCCTCGAATACATTTAATCACTACCCAGAGGAAAATTAGCTGAGACAAACCAAAAGCAAAACCACCAATCGACACTATCTGATTGATGTCGGCAAACTGAATTGCATAATCTGGTATGCGTCTTGGCATTCCGGCTAATCCAACAAAATGCATCGGGAAAAACAAGACATTAACCGAGATAACAGAGCACCAAAAATGCCACAAACTCAGTCGGTTATCGTACATATAGCCCGTCCATTTAGGTAGCCAATAGTAAGCGGCCGCCATAATTGAGAACACAGCACCAGAAACCAGAACGTAATGAAAATGTGCAACGACAAAATAAGTGTCATGATACTGAAAATCGGCAGGAACAATCGCTAGCATCAAGCCGGAAAAGCCACCAATTGTAAATAGTATAATAAACGCAATGGTAAACAACATTGGGGTTTCGAACGTCATTGCGCCGCGCCACATAGTCGCAACCCAGTTAAAGACTTTAACCCCAGTCGGCACCGCAATTAACATGGTGCAATACATGAAGAAAAGCTCTGCGAATACCGGCATTCCCGTTGTAAACATATGATGTGCCCACACTAAGAAAGACAATAAAGCAATGCTACAGGTAGCGTAAACCATCGAGTGATAACCAAAGAGTTTTTTTCCACTAAACGCGGGAATAATGGCTGAGACTATCCCAAAAGACGGTAATATCATGATATACACTTCTGGATGACCAAAGAACCAGAAGATGTGCTGGAACATCACTGGATCTCCTCCCCCAGCCGCATCAAAAAACGATGTCCCAAAATATTTATCCGTTAGCACCATGGTCACTGCCCCTGCCAATACAGGCATCACAGCAATAAGTAAGAAAGCGGTGATCAACCAAGTCCAAACAAACATTGGCATTTTAAACCAAGTCATACCAGGGGCTCTCATGTTTACAATAGTCACTATGACATTGATTGCTCCCATGATAGAACTGATCCCCATAATATGAACCGCAAACACAAACAGAGCAGTGCTGTCTGGACCATAAGTTGTAGAGAGCGGCGCGTAAAAAGTCCAACCAAAATCCGGGCCGCCACCCTCAGTAAACAGTGAAGCCAGCAAAATCAAGAAGGCAAAAGGTAAAATCCAAAAACTGAGGTTGTTCATTCTTGGTAAGGCCATATCAGGCGCACCAATCATAAGGGGAATCATCCAGTTTGCTAGGCCGGTGAAAGCAGGCATCACAGCACCAAAAACCATAATCAGACCATGCACTGTGGTCATTTGATTGAAAAACTGTGGCTCCACTAGCTGTAATCCGGGCTGAAATAACTCTGCACGAATTATCATCGCCATAGCACCGCCAGTGAGAAACATAATAAAGCTAAACCAAAGGTAAAGTGTCCCGATGTCCTTATGGTTAGTCGAGTATATCCATCGCGCTATCCCTTGAGGCGCATCATGATGATCATGATCATCAAGAGCGATGGTACTGTTGGCGCCAACGAGTTCCGCATCTGTCGCTGGTGCTGATTTTACGCTTTCGGTAGGTTTGGACGTTTTCATTGTCCCTCCTTGGCAGCTTTAAATGCATTCACATCGGATGCCTGTACAAGATCACCCATGTTGTTTCCTAATCCATTTCTCTGATACGTCACAACCGCAGCAATTTCTTTATCGGACAATTGGTTGGCGAACGACTGCATGGCTGTACCTGAGCGGCCGTTAACGATAATATCGATGTGATCTGAGACTTTCCCTGTTGCAATCTTACTGCCCGTAATTGCCGGAAATGCACCGGGAATACCAGCCCCACTCGCTTGGTGACAAACCGCACATCGGTCAATGTAAATCTTGCCGCCAATCGACATTAAATCTTCTTTAGATAATGATGCGGTTAGAGAAGCCGCAGCTTCTTGCTTCGCTTTTTCTATTTCAGCTTTTTTTGCTAATAGCCAAGCGTCATAGTCTTCTTCTTCCATCGCTTGAACAACTATCGGCATAAAGCCATGAGCTCGACCACACAGCTCCGCGCATTGACCTCTGTAGATACCCGGTTTGTCTATACGGGTCCACGCTTCGTTAATAAAACCAGGAATGGTATCCTTTTTCACAGCAAAGTCTGGAACCCACCAAGAATGGATCACATCATCAGACGTCATCAGGAATCGTACTTTTCGGTTAATGGGCAAAACGAGAGGATTATCAACTTCTAGCAGATAGTGAGCACCTTTGTCTTCAATACCTTCTATCTCTTTTTGGCTGGTCGCCAGCAAACTGAAGAAGTCTACATCTTCACCAAAATAGCTATAGTGCCACTTCCACTGCGAACCAGTGATTTTAACCGTTAAATCGGATTGAGAAGTGTCCTCCATCGCAACGAGAGTGCGAGTGGCCGGAATCGCCATTAGGACCAAAATAATGATGGGAATGACAGTCCAAATGACCTCAACTTTTGTGCTTTCATGAAAGTTTGCAGCTACAGCGCCTTTAGACTTTCTATGGTGATACATGGAGTAGAACATCGCCCCAAAAACCACAACCGCGATAGCACAACAGATATAAAATATTAGCATGTGCAAGTCATAGACCTGACTGCTGATTTCGGTTACACCTTGAGTCATATTCAATGAGGACTGTTCAGCACTCACTTGTGTAGCAAAACCAAGTAACAACACATTGATCAGTTGCCACAGTATTACCTGTAATCTTTTCAAAAGATCTCTCCTCTTTCTTGAGGCATCATCTATGACGATTTCACCAATACGCCTACAACTTGCTGACGCAAAAAAGTCCTATTGGGCAAATGGGTTCAGGAAATACGTTAAAAACAACAAATTTTATTAGTTTTGTTATATTTATGTTATCAAAAGCTAGTTGGCGTTTCGGGAATATGCAAGAAAGTGCTACCGGAAATGTCGACTAGTTTTGCTGATTAAGGTCAACCTCGATCACAATATTTAATTTAACGATTGCTCTCTCGCAAATAATGACCAATTTCACTTAATATCACATGATTGATTTTCCAATTTCATTCACTCAAGACACTAAGTGTCAGGGTAAGATAAGTTATGAAGCAACAAGTTACTCATTGGTTAGAAAGAGACCCAGATCCACGCACGCGCGAAGAACTAACACAGTTAGTCGATGATAAAGACGAGCAAGAAATCGCAGACCGATTTAGTCAGCGATTAGAGTTTGGAACAGCAGGGCTGAGAGGTAAAGTCGGTGCTGGGCCAAACAGAATGAATCAGCTCGTAATTCAAGAAACTGCCGCGGGCCTAGGCCACTATTTGATTAACAATGTTAAAGATGCCAAGCAACGAGGCGTCGTGATCGGCTATGATGGCCGTATCGATTCTAAACAGTTCGCTCACAGCACAGCTTCCGTTCTCACAGCGCTGGGCATAAAGGTATATCTGACTCACGATGTAGCGGCAACGCCTATCGTTGCTTTTGGTGTTAAACAATTAAATTCAGCGGCTGCGGTAGTCGTGACAGCAAGCCATAATCCACCGGAGTATAATGGCTTTAAAGTCTATTGGGAAAATGGTGCTCAGATCATTCCTCCCCATGATTCAGGGATTGCTTCAGAAATCGAGCAAGCAGCGGTTCAACCAATACCGCTTATGTCTCTAGAACAGGCTGAAAAAGAAACGCGACTCGTGTGGTTAACAGAAGAATACTATGAGTCTTATCGCCAAAGCGTTAACAGTAATCCTGTGCTTGAATACCGGCCAGATACAGCGCAGGTTTCTATTGCTTATACCGCGATGCATGGCGTTGGTGCCCCTATGGCAAAAACCTTACTCACTGACGCGGGTTTCACATCTGTTTATAGCGTTGCAGAACAAGAAATACCCGATGGTACATTTCCCACTGTAAACTTCCCAAACCCCGAAGAAGCAGGGGCGATGGATATGGTGATCGCTTTAGCTAAACAACATAATGCAGATATTGCGTGTGCTAATGACCCAGATGCCGACCGATTCGCCGTTGCGGCAGTCAAACCGGATGGAAGTTATCAAATGTTAACCGGCGATCAAGTCGGGGCGCTTTTTGGTCATTACCTGCTGAATCAGACTCAAGCTTCAAAACAACTAGTCGGTAATACGGTTGTCTCTTCTAGCTTACTGGAGAAAATAGCCCGTTCTCATAATGCAGAGTACTACCAAACTCTGACTGGCTTTAAATGGCTAACTAACGTTGCAATGACAAAAGAGTCAGCTGAAAAACAATTCCTTTTCGCATATGAAGAAGCGCTTGGCTATACCATAGGTAATAAGGTGTGGGATAAAGATGGTTTGTCAGCGTTAGTAGCATTTGCACAATTAGTTGCAGAATTAAAACAACAAGGTAAAACCGTTTGGGATCAGCTAGAGAATATCTATCGTGAGCACGGCATGTACATTAATGCTCAGCATAGTACTGCGCTAGATCCTAATGCTCCCCCAATTGGAGATAGACTCCGAGCTGAGCAACCAAGCCATATTGCCGGCAGGAAGGTAACTGAAATAGACGATCTACAGCTTTCGACCCGTTATCATGCTGACGGTACAAGCAACCCGATAGATCTTCCTCCTAGTGATGTACTTATCTACCGTTTGGACGGAGGAGCTAGAGTAATTGTTCGCCCTTCAGGCACCGAGCCTAAGCTGAAATGCTACTACGAAGTCGTAGAAGAATTCAGCATCGAAGACAGCTTCGCTTCAGCAGAAGCTCGCGCAGAGCTCTCTCTCGATGTGCTTATTAGCGAGCATCAAACAAGCCTAGATCACTAGACCTTATGGCTTGATGTCAGCTTGCATTACACTATATGTAAGCTGACATGCTATCGAAACACTTCATATCGATTTTGCGACGACAAAGTCAACCTAATATTTAGATGCTGTCTATACTTGATGTTAACAACGGCTATCATCTTATTTGCAAATGAAATTACTCATCTACCCTTGGCTTATTCTAGTGCTAGTTAGCACAAACGCTCTCGCGAAACCCAGTGAGTTGTCAGACACTCATTTAAGTATATGTGGGGATTCTATTGATTGGGAGCCTTACACCTATGTCCAAGATGAAGAGGTGAAGGGATTTGATCTTGATGTACTGAATGAGATACTGCCAAAACATCGTATAACGTTTGATTTTACCATGTCTTCTTGGTCTCGCTGTTTAAAAGGGGGAAGAGCGGGTGATTTTCAAGTCGCAGTTAGCGCGACATACTCCGACGAACGGGCGAAGCATTTCCTTTACACTACTTGGTACTATGCTACGACGCCTTCTTATCTGTATAGAAAATCAGAGTTTAAAAACGGACTAAAGATAACCCAAGGTTCAGATTTAAACGCTTACAAGGTATGCGGTATCCATGGATACAATTACAGCGACTTTGGCTTGAAAACAATCCATCAAAATGCTCATAGCATGCACGAACTCGTCACAGAGCTTAACGAAGGAAAATGTGATGTTATACTCGCATGGAAGGAGATTGTAGCGGGGATAAAGAGCATTTGGGGTATAGACTATATAGGTGAAAACCTAGCGATAGAAGTTATTCCTAAAATGCCAAAGCATAAGTTCCATATGATGATTTCAAAAAAGTATAAATACAAAGAACAGCTTAAAGAGCTACTCGATCAGGGACTTAAAAAATACCAGACCGAGTCATTTTAGCTCATAGTAATCGACGCCGCAGACCGGCCTTTTCTAGAATACGGGTTGATATTTCCTCAACGGAAAGGGACGATGTGTTAATGTAGGGAATCGCCTCGCGTCGAAACAGAGACTCAACACTCTTTAATTCACTAATACATTGCTCTGTACTGGCATAATCGCTTCCTGCCAGCCTACTTTCCCTGATTTCATTTAATCTTTGTGGATCAATGGTTAAACCAAACAGTTTATGCCTGTGTATTTCAAACTCAGGTAATAGCCTCAAACGACGAATATCTTCATCAATAAAAGGATAGTTGACCACTCGTAAACCGAATTGCATGGCCATATACAAACTCGTTGGGGTCTTGCCACTACGTGAAACACCAAGCAAGATAATATCAGCCTCATCTAAACCTTTGAGTGTAATACCATCATCATGCGCTAAGGTGTATTCTATCGCTGCGATACGATCAAAATACGAGGCCGAATCTTTACCAACACTCCGTGAGCGCTGCAATTTAGGCTGAGGCTCCATCTCTATATCACCTTTGACTTGCTCAACAATATCCGCGAGCACATCGTAGCTATGAGCTGGAGCTTGCAAAAGCCTGTGTTTAATACGTGGAATAACAATCGAGAAAAACACCAAGGGCTTTCGACCGGTTCTTTGGTAAGACTGCTCAATTTCCCTTAGCAGGTCGTCAAGTTTGTCTTCACTCTCCACAAAAGGAAATGTCTTTTCATGGGCGTTGAGCGGAAACTGACCAATCACCACATGCCCCAATGTCTCGCACGTAATAGCAGTTCCATCAGAAACATAGAATACATCACGACTTTGAATATCAATTTGCATTTTTTATTTAAGCTTTAAAATTATTTTGAGTAGGATGGGTAACACAATAATATCGATAATAAAGCATAGCGAACAGTTACGGACTGCACAGCTTTGAAAATTGCTGAGCTTTTTTATTTACAAGCGTAATCGTTTGCTCTATTCCTACAAAACTGCAATGTTTCTGGAGAAAGACATGCAAAAGAACACCCTCTGGTTTGATAGCCTATCCATGTCAGACGTCGACAAAGTCGGCGGTAAAAACGCCTCACTTGGCGAAATGGTTTCTAATCTGGCGAATGCCGGTGTTTCAGTGCCCAATGGTTTTGCCACTACCTCATACGCATTTAACCAATTTCTAGATTTTGAGGGTCTAGATGAACGTATTCATGGACTACTTGACAATCTGGATGTTGAAGACGTCGATGCCTTGAGAAAAACAGGGGCTACAATCCGTCAATGGGTGCTCGATGCTCCCTTCCCTGCCGATCTTGAGCAGGACATACGTAATAATTACCAAGAACTCATTGAAGGCAATACAGAGCTGTCTGTTGCTGTGCGCTCCTCTGCTACTGCAGAAGATTTACCTGATGCTTCATTTGCAGGTCAGCAAGAGACATTTCTCAATGTCAGCGGCATAGATGCTGTGCTTGAAGCAACTAAGCATGTTTACGCCTCTTTGTTTAACGACAGGGCAATCTCTTATCGAGTTCACCAAGGGTTTGACCACAGAGGTATTTCCTTATCAGCAGGCATCCAACGCATGGTGCGCTCCGACAAAGCTTCTTCTGGGGTCATGTTTACCCTAGATACTGAATCTGGGTTTGATAAAGTGGTCTTTATCACTTCCTCTTGGGGTTTAGGTGAAATGGTTGTTCAAGGCGCGGTAAACCCTGACGAATTCTATGTTCATAAGCCAATGCTCGAGGCCGGTGAGCAAGCCATTGTTAAAAAAACATTTGGTTCAAAACTTATCAAAATGATCTATTCAGATAACCCTGAAATAGGCAAGCAGGTAGACACCATAGATACCACAGAGCAAGAAAGACATCAGTTCTCCCTCAACGATGAGGAAATTACTGAGCTTGCTAAACAAGCAATGATCATCGAAAAACATTACCAACGCCCTATGGACATAGAGTGGGCTAAAGATGGTATCGATGGGAAACTATATATTGTCCAAGCACGACCAGAGACTGTATGTTCTCAAAGCGAACAAAACGTAATCGAGCGCTATGAACTCAGTAACAAAGCAGACGTATTGGTGGAAGGCCGTGCAATAGGACAGCGTATCGGTTCAGGCCCTGTTCGTTTAGTCGACTCTCTAGATCAAATGTCCTTAGTCCAAGATGGAGATGTATTGGTCACTGATATGACAGATCCTGATTGGGAGCCTGTGATGAAAAAAGCATCAGCGATCATCACCAACCGTGGTGGACGAACCTGTCATGCCGCAATTATCGCTAGAGAACTCGGTATTCCTGCCATCGTTGGTTGTGGCAATGCGACCTCTAGTCTGACAGACGGAAGTTTAGTAACGGTTTCATGCTCTGAAGGCGAAACAGGGTACGTATACAATGGCCAGTTAGACTTTGACATCAAACGTTCCACGGTAGATGAGCTTCCCGTTTTACCGACCAAAGTCATGATGAACGTGGGCAACCCAGATCGTGCCTTCGATTTTGCCCAGATCCCGAATGAAGGGGTGGGTTTAGCTCGCTTAGAGTTCATCATCAATAAAATGATAGGTATTCACCCCAAAGCACTACTTAACTTTGATACACAAACCGATGAGCTTAAAGCAGAAATTAGTGAACGCATTCGTGGCTATAAAGATCCAATCGATTTCTATGTCAGCAAGCTGACCGAAGGGATTGCGACGATTGCTGCTGCTTTCTGGCCAAAGCGAGTGATTGTTCGCATGTCTGATTTTAAATCTAACGAGTACAGTAATCTTGTCGGTGGTCAAGGCTATGAGCCACATGAAGAAAACCCAATGCTTGGCTTTAGAGGAGCGTCACGTTACATTTCACCAGTATTTGAAGATTGCTTTGAACTAGAAACCCTAGCAATTAAGCGCGTGCGTGATGATATGGGGCTAAAGAACGTCGAAATTATGATTCCTTTTGTTCGTACACCTAGCGAAGCGGCATCGGTTATCGATATTCTGGCTAAGTATGGCCTGCGCCGAGGAGATCAAGGGCTGAAAGTCATCATGATGTGTGAATTGCCTTCAAATGCCGTTCTCGCAGAGGATTTCCTTAAATATTTCGACGGCTTCTCTATCGGCTCAAACGACATGACCCAGCTTACTCTCGGTCTTGATAGAGACTCCGGTGATGTGGCTCATCTATTCGATGAACGTAATCCGGCAGTGAAAGCCATGCTTAAAATGGCAATTGATGCGGCAAGTAAAGCGGGTAAATACGTCGGCATCTGTGGTCAAGGCCCATCAGATCACGATGACTTGGCTGAATGGTTAATGGAGCAAGGCATCAGTTCTGTCTCACTTAATCCAGACACAGTTATTGATACTTGGTTAAAGCTTGGACAAGTCGCGAACAAGTAAATACAGACCTAATGATGACAACCGCCCGATGGGCGGTTTTTTTATTTGAGTAATCGGTAAATATAATGAGTGAGTTCACAATTATTGATATCACATGTCTCTTAATAGCAAAAACCAACTTGCAACATAATAACAATCAATTTAACATCTCCGAAACAATACACCGTAATTTCACAAAAACGTCATATTATATTGTGCATATTTAGGGAAGTTTATTGAATAGTATTGCAAAAATACTCAATAAGGATTACTCTTCGCCAAGAATGACTAAGTAGAGATGTTTAGTGAATATATATGCTCAAAAAGCATACAGAATTGATTCACTAGCAGTAACACGAGATTTTCAATGCAGAATAACGCTCAAACTATTAAACAGACAAATACCAAAGGTAACCTTTGGATGTTTTTGATCCCTTCGTTACTGGGTTTGTTCCTTTTCATGGCACCCATTCACTATGAAGGGGACATCACTATTCCTATTGCTGTCCTAGCTAAAGCTATTCAAGCATTATTCGGTGACCATCTAGTCGGCATCGT
This sequence comes from Vibrio sp. Of14-4, assembly GCF_022347625.1. NCBI lineage: Bacteria > Pseudomonadati > Pseudomonadota > Gammaproteobacteria > Vibrionales > Vibrionaceae > Vibrio > Vibrio sp. Of14-4. The sequence continues at coordinate 208,418 of NZ_JAKRGI010000005.1, forward strand.
TACTTCAGTCATTATTTTTATGGCCTCAGCTTCAGTCCTGTGCCGGATAAAAAACCCTGGCTTCATATCTCGTAGCCCATTCTTAAACGGACTTTTTAATCCCAGCCCACTTTGGCTTCTTGTCCGTGTAATAGGCGGCCTTGCTGTTGCTATGACATTCTTCCAGGTAGGCCCCAAAGCAATCTGGGAGGAAAATACCGGAGGGCTGGTACTCGAAGGTCTATTGCCGACACTCTTCTCGGTATTTATCTTTGCTGGTTTGCTGCTACCTCTATTGCTTAATTTTGGCTTGTTGGAATTGTTTGGCACTTTGCTTAGCAAGGTAATGCGTCCAATCTTTAACCTTCCCGGTAGAAGTGCTATCGACTGTATGGCATCATGGCTTGGAGATGGTTCTGTTGGAATTCTTCTAACTAGCAAACAGTACGAAACTAAATTTTATACTCAAAGAGAAGCTGCGGTTGTTGGGACTACTTTCTCTGCCGTATCCATCACCTTTAGCTTGGTTGTACTGGCACAAGTTGAACTCGAACATTTATTTTTGCCTTTTTATGGTGCTATATGTCTAGCTGGGATTGTTGCCGCGATTATCATTCCACGTATTCCGCCATTGAGTATGAAAAAGGACACCTTTATTGACGGTTCTACACCCGCTGAAGATGCTGACCTAGTTCCTGAAGGCCATAGCAACTTTTCTTGGGGTATGGAGCTAGCGCTAGCAAAAGCAGGTAAGGTCAAATCACTAGGTTCTGTTTTTGGCGAAGGTGTTCGCAATGCTATTGACATGGTATTTGGTGTTCTACCTGTAGTCATGGGACTAGGTACTATCGCTTTAGTGATTGCCGAGTACACTTCTGTGTTTAGTTTCCTTGGTCAACCTTTTATTCCATTTTTAGAGTTACTTGGAGTTCCAGAAGCTGTTGCCGCTTCAGAGACTATTGTTGTAGGCTTTGCTGATATGTTTATTCCAGCAATTTTAGCAAGCTCAATTGATAATGAAATGACTCGCTTTGTTATTGCAGCCATGTCTGTCACTCAGTTGATTTACATGTCAGAGGTGGGCGCACTACTTCTTGGTAGCCGAATTCCTGTTAATATATTTGAGCTGTTCACTATCTTTATCCTGAGAACTTTAATTACTCTACCAGTCATTGCTGGCGTCGCTCATTTGATTTTCTAGCTCGCTTAAAAAGTCAAGGCCCTACTTATTGGGCCTTGTTTTGTTTTTATTTTTGGTCACAAGTATTACCAATACCGTTCAAAAATAACATTTCCACCTGTCGCTCTACGATATTTCTCAAGACCAAAAGACTGTAATGTTTGGGTCGTTTCTTTGATCATTTCCGGATTACCACACAACATGGCAAAACTGCTCTCTTTGGTAAGTTGTACTTTTGCTATGTCCTGAATTTGATTAGCCTGCAGCAATTGAGGGATACGCCCACTTAATGCAAAAGAGGATTCCTCCCTTGAAACAATAGGTAAATATAAAAGGCGACCTTGGTATTGTTCCAACAACTGATCAATCAAGTAACGATAAACCAAGTCTTTTTCATGCCTAACTCCGTGAACCAATACAATTTTATCCTGACCTAATCTAACATTGACGTCATCGAGCAATGATAAAAAAGGGCCAATGCCTGTTCCTGTCGAGAGTAGCCATAGATCCTGAGTAGATTTTGGAATTGAGCTGAAAATAAGATCCCCATGAGCTGCGTTACCTACATAAACTTGATCGCCTTCTTTCAACTTGTGTAAGTCAGGCGTTAGTTTTCCTTGAGGATTCGCAACCACTAGGAATTCGAGTGTGCCACTGTTATTAAGAGGTGCATTGACAAGCGAATAAGCACGGCTCACCAGTTGGCCAGCGTCATCATGAAGTGCAAGTTTGGTGAATTGCCCCGCTTTAAAGTCAAGTGGAGCACCGCTCAAGCGCAAGCTGAATAGCTCATCAGTCCAGTCCGTACGCTGCTCTAAATAAGCGAGGTTAAAACCGCTAGGTGCTGTCATATCAGATCCTCAATCAGCCTTATTACTTTAAAATTACTCTTCTACTCTATTGATGTAAAGCCCTGCCATATATCAACCATCAGCAATCACATTTTAAAAACATTTTTAACTAACTTTATGAAATTAGATTACAATCCTAGGCCAACCTACTGACATAAGGGACTCCTCATGCACGAACTATTAAAGAAATTTCCAGTTATCAGTGAAGTTAAAGTGGCATGGGGCGAGATGGATGCGCTGCAACATGTCAATAATGTTGTGTATTTTCGGTATTTTGAATCTGCTCGCTTATCCTACTTTCAAAAAATAAATTTATCGCTCGACTCTTCTCAAACTACTATCGGACCAGTATTAGCAGAAACAAACTGCAAATATAAGCTGCCCATTACCTACCCTGATACTCTTTTTATCGGTGCTAAGGTCATCGATATACAAGAAGATAGATTCACTATGGAGTATCAAATTGTCAGTCAAAAAATAGGTAAAGTCTGCACTCAAGGCCAGGCAACCTGTGTGATGTTTGATTTTATAAATCATTGTAAAGTCCAACTCCCGAGTGAAATAAAACAAGGGATTTTAGATCTTGAGGCTTGTTAATGAGTTTTAGATACAATAGGTAAATAATTTGACCACGTATTATTTACCTAAAAATGGAGATGTTATTTATAACGTAACTTTATATTTTACAAGTGTGAAGCGGAACAATTTATTTAGAATGATTCTTTATATACATCTTTTATTGAATCTAATAATAATTGATACATTTCTCCTGAAATATCACTTCGGCTCATCAATACATGCCCCACAGACCAATGGGCGTTGAGAAAGTTGGCATCTAACACTTTAACTTTTGGGTTATTGTCTAGCATAGGGATTGAGGGTAAATAAGCCCAGCCATCTTTTTCGATAAATTTTACCACTAGCTCTATACCATTTAAAACAACTTGCCGACCAGAAAAGGCTGCGCGTTCACCAAGCCCAGCATCCGATGTACTTTGAAGTACATAGCGCGTGCTGTCTGCTAAGTCCCTGAAGTTAACAGGACTAAACTCCTGAAGTGGCGAATCCACAGCAGTATACAACCTTCCTTTGACTTCACCTAAGTAACATGCCATTAAGCCGCTTGGTGGTATTAGCTTCGAAGATTGATCATTCCTGAGTATTATCGCGGCATCTAAAGTTTTACTTTTGAGCTCATCCACGGCCTCATCCCGGCTGCGGTATATCCAATCTATGGTAATGTTGGGGCATAGCTTTCTAGCCGCTATATCAACATCTAAGATAAACTCACTGGGTAGATGCATATCTACTGCTATTTTGAAATGATGCTGCTCTGGAAAGGACAGCGAGTCAGCAAATGATTGTAGGGCCTCAGCATGCCTTATGAGGCCTCGGGACCATCGTAGCAGAGCTTTACCTTGTTCCGTAATCACCAACTTATTGTTACCTCTTTCAAACAAAATCGCATTAAGTGCAATTTCCAAGTTATTAACATGTTCACTAATAGTGGTCCTATCTTTACCACTTGCCCTAGCTGCTTTTGCAAATGAACCATGTTCTGCTGTGAGAGCGAAAGATAACATTTGATCTAAAGTGTATTGAATCATCAAATTTCCAACTTGAAGAGTTACTCACATTAATTGATAAAAGTATAGATAAACAAAGGTTCACTTGATATCAGTTAATATATGTACCTGTTAAAAGGATAGGTTCCACGTAACCTTTAATCTCTTAACCCCTAATGGCAAATTGTAAAAAGATTAATTAAAACCACAACTTACCTTGATAAAGTAGAAAATATTAATTTTTAATCGCGGAAGAATCACAGCACTTTGAGGGGGTAAAACCATCACTCTAAGAAAATGTAATGTCAAGTTTACAAGCTATAAATTTACTCGTTAGCATTGATAACTGTTTTTTTATAGTAATGTGGGTATTGAAAAGCTGTTCTAATAGCTGATTCGAGAATAATGTAAATATAGTGTGGTTATCTACTAACATACGCCAAGTAATCTTTAGTCTAGAAATATAAATCCCATATATTTCAAAAGTAAAAACCCCTCACTAATTTGCAGGGGTTTTATTTAACGTTCAGAGTCCTAGGCTAACCATTAATATGTATTAACGACCTTTGTACCTTTGACAACTATTTCAACTTTACGAGCGTCTTCATCACTTTCCTCTTTCTCAACAACAGATGTCTCAAGATGAATATTCCTCTCGTCCACACCGTGTAAAATCAAAAAGTCCGCTACTCGCTTTGCTCTCTTTCGAGCTAGTCGAGTGTTATACTCTACGAATGCAGGCTTACTATCTGCTCCACCAATTACTACCACATCATAGCTTTCTAATTCAGTAACTTTAATTGCGAACTGAGTTAGTTGCTCCTTCATTTCAGCGCTAAGCGTAGCATCATCATAACTATATTCTGCACTATTTTGGCCTAACTTCACCTGTTGTTTTACTGGTTCTTCAATAAACTCGATTGGTTGAGCGTCATAGCGGCTGTTTGACCATGGGTGAAGGATCAAAGACAAGCTAACTTGGTTAAGCTGCTTACTGTCTTTTTTATCGTAGTATTGATCGATCACACTCACATTGAAAAAGCTGTCAAACTGTAAGGAAACATCAATGTATTCACTCAAAGCATAGTAACCGCCAACCGAAAGGTATGGTGATACACCACTAGTTTCTGGCGGTGAGTCCAGAAATTGTTTGTTCATTTCAGCATTATAAAAATAGCCGCCAGCACCAACAAATAAGCCTCCATCACGTGACAGCGACCATTTATGTTTAGCCAGTACATCTAAGCCCTTGATGCTAAAACCATCGCCATCGGAAAAACTTAGGTAACCGAGTTCGAAGTTAAATGGTTGTGTACTAATACCTATGTTGTATTTCAAGCTGGTGATGTCATTGTCATTTTTGTAAGGGTCGTCCTTAAATTGCGCAAGACCTCCCCCTACCTGAAAATACAACCCGTTAGATATTAATGTTTCAATAACGCCTTTCTCATTTTCATCCGACTGCTGAGCTTCAATAGCAAAAGCCGAGTTAGCTGTGAGTACAGAAAGAGCTAATAAAATAGTTTGTTTATAATTCATAAGTATTCTCTTACAAGTAAGAAACGGTATAAACGACCATTCCTTCAAACTTACCTTTTTTGATCTCAGAGGAACCACGCGGAATTAGTTTTGCGATGTAACGGTCATAACCTACTTGTGCAACTTCATAGCCATCGCCAACAGGTTCATTTAATTCAACTTCTTGGCCTCCGAGTGTGTATAACTTGATACCTAAAGAATCAATTTTTTTGCCGTCTTCATCAAAAACAGGAATATATGACTTATTAGCAACATCCCGAACGTTATCAAAATAACCACGCAATTTAACCGATGGGCAATCGGGACCATACTTTAAGTTTCTGACTATGATAGTGAGAGGAAGCTGCGCAGCTTGACCAACCTCATCGACGCTTATTCGACCATAGTCAATATCATTATTCTGGATTTCTAACTCAACTAAGCATTTAGAAGGTTGAAGAATGTCCATATTAGCGATCTTGCTTCGATAGTTTGCGTATAGACCGTTATAACCATGTTCTCCATCAACTTGGAAGATGTTTATCGCTTGGCTATAGCCAGTAAAAGTACCGGGCGCAGTGACAATAATAGGTTGATAAGTAATTGTGAGTGATGTTTTGGTTCGCTCTTCACAATCTGAATAGCTTTCACCACTGCGACACGCAGGCACAACAAAGTTGTTGACCGCAGCTTTAACACCATAGATGTCAGTTCCTTCATAGCGAAAGCCGACTTTTATACCTGGGATATTTGGTACAGAAGTGTCTCCTGTTTTCCCTGGCCAAAAATAAACTTGTTCTCGTTCATATCTAAAAGAAGGATAGTGTGTAGCATCCTTGTAACAGGTCACGGTTACTGTCTGTGATGGCCCACGCCATACAATTTGACCATTGGTTTCATCCACAGGTACAGATGCTGATGGGTCGATATAAAAATTGGTCACGCCGCCTGGACCACTGCCGCCAAAATGACCGCCTTCGCTTGCACTATAACAAGCTAGGGCCCATACACTCGGGGCGAATACACTCCCACTGGCGAACAATAGCAGGGTTAGAATTAGCTTTCTCATTGTCCGGCCTATTGTTTACTTTGCACTGTGCAAACATTTTGTGTACTACAAACGAAAGTGTTTGATACAGTGGCACCATAGTCATTGATATGACTGAGCGTATATCGATCACTTTTCTCTATGTTCAGAGCTTTACTGGAAAAAGGCGCTAACATGAAGGGCTTAAACTTAGAGGATTTCTCTGCATTAGCTAGCTTTAGTTCAGAGAAGGTCACGTAGAATGGTGAACCATTCTCTATAACAACCTTGTTACCATTCAAACGCCTAATTTTTGTACTACTATCAATTACCTTGTCTATACGATTGATTTTTTTAAGACTTTCAGGTCTATAGAAAAACTTAATGACAGATTCGATAGCAATTTGGATCGACCCACTGGCTACCTTGACATTTGTACTATGGTCTTTATGTTCAACTGAAGGGGGCACTTCTCGAACATGTAAAAAATAGGCGGTTTCCCTATCCTGAGGCAATTGAGAAACGGTAGGTAAAGATTTAATTCGCAAAATAGCGTAATCTTTACTTTCAATTCTCAGCACTGGCGGTACCACAATAAACTTATCTTGTACTTCCTGCCCTGTCATATCTGTCAACCAAGATTGAGCAAGAAATGGCGTCTCAGCCGGATTTTTTATTTTCACTGTTTCGACTTTAGAATCGCCATCGTAAATAACGCGAGTCCTGTCTAGTGCTAATGCGGCGTTTGCTGTGGTCGATACCATCAAGCAGCACACGATTGCTAAAATACAATTTTTCATATTTTCCCAACTACTAATTTAGTTTTCACAGTTAACTGAACGAATGACTTCTTGACTTTCCAAAATCGACTCATCGATGACTAGGTGACAACTTTCGTTATCTCCCCAATTCACACTTATATTTGAATCGATGTTGACTCCAACCACATAGACTGTTGAATCTTGGCCAACTATGCCAATCTCTTGATTAAGTTCATCATCAAAGACTAAAGCGCCAAACGGAACCTCTTTATCACCTTCCAAATGCGCAAGGAAGTTGCTACCTTTTCGCGCTTTTATTTTTTGGTAGCCAATCGCACCCTCAGTCAAGACCATACTCTTAACACTATCGAGCACTTCAATATTGTCAGGCAGTGACTTAAAGTCGATAGTGTTGTAGCTCTTTTGGTAAGGCGTGACACCATTAATAAGGGCTAAACCGAATTCGTTGGTCTTCTCGTGATGACTACCATTGATGGTGACGTCTGACACACTAGAATCAATAAGAATGCGTGATGTGCCTGAGTTAAGTGCACTGTATGCCAATCCATGTTCGGACAACAATACAGTCCCCGTAGCATTTGCGTTCACTTGACTGTATGAGTCGGTTTTATAACTCCCACCAAAAGAAGTTGAAACAAAAGATAAATCGCGACTGTAGTTACCACTTACACCATTCGATTCACCTTCATAAACATCGTAAGCGACTCGATAGTTAGAGCCATCCCCTTTGTCATATCCGGAATACGATAGAGTCTGAGAGTAGTCGCCGTCACGTGAATTTGTTTGTACAGAGACGGAATTACTGCCCCCAATAGGAATAGAGATGCCTAACGACCAACCTTTTTCACCACTGCTTGGTGAGTACTCTTGGATACCCGACTCATAGTTATATGTCAGATATGAATCATCGGCTTGATATAGATTCAGCGTCAGATATAAGTTGATCCCGTTAAGATTTATGGGATGTGACAAGTTGACATCGTAACGAGAAGAATCTCGACGGTTATCCCAGTAGTTATTGGAGGTATAGGAAACATATGCACTGGTAACACCGAAACTCTGTGTCAATGCGATTTGCTTTTCATCTTTACGATTGTTGTTTGCGGCATAAACAAATGATGAGGTTACATCATCATAAGAGTTAAGATATTCATCAAATTCGTAATACTGCTCTTCTGAAAAACGATATCCAGCAATACGTAAGCCTAAACCAAAATCAGTTAAGGTATTGTTGTAAGTAACACCGTAAGATATACCAGATACGTCACTAGTATCACCCAGTGTGGCCTTCGCAGTTGAGACATCGACAGATGCAGCACCAAAGTAATTTAGATTAACCCCTGTACCAACCGTGTAAGACTGGTAATCCTCAGATAATAAGGTTGCCGAAAAAACAGACACGTAATTGTTGATCCCATAAGATGCTTCAGCTGAGAAAAACTCCGGTTTATGTTCATAAGTCTCGCTGTCTGGAACTCCAACCGATACGCTGTAGCGGAGATGGTTTGGGCGAGTTAAATACAAAACGTCAGCACCATTGACTTGGTAACGTTGAATTTTTCCGTCGGCTTGTTTAACTTCTACATCGAGTGTGCCCTTAGAAGCTTGCGCAAGATCATCGATCAAATATGGACCAGCATTGACGTTGACGACCTTGAGTACATTTCCTTGTTGTCTAACGGTGATCACTGCATTTGTACTTACAGTTCCCGAAACTACTGGCGAATATCCACGCAAATTAGACGGTAACATTTGGTCATCACTTTGTAAGCGAACACCCGTCATCTGGAACGAGTCATACACATCCGAGCCAAACTGGGTATTACCAAATGTAAGTTTGGACTTAATACTGCGCACGGGCGTATAACCATACAATGAGGTAAACTCACCTGAATAATTATTGGATGCTTGATAATTAGCTCTAAAGCGAAACGCACCTGCATTCGCTCCAATAATACCGTATGTCGACAAATCATCATTCCAGCCGTTTTCATCGTCCTGCTGACTTGAAAAGTAGTTTATGTTGTAGTCAAGATATAAAGCTGAAATTCCATCATCCCACAATCGGTCAGGCACAAATCCATATTTATACTCGTTGGCAATGTATTCTTGTGGTGTTGATATGTCGATACGACCTTTACCAAGATCAGAAACAACCTTAGTATATTCAATGTTGTCAATCTTATAACAGACTGCACCTTCAATTGATTCTATTTGTTCTTTATACAGTTTATATCCGCGATCATTGAAAGGCAGACTATCTACCAATACCTCAGATATACAAGGTTCGTTATTACTAAATAATATTTTATCTGTCGTTAAAAATTCGCCGTTAATGTACACGTCTAGATCATAACTGCCGTCTTCCACAAAATTAGCAGTTGAAAACTTGCTTAAATCAACACTATTTTCACTTCTTATAAAGAAATTATTAAAGTTTGTCGCATAAGATAAACTAGGAGTGGAAAGTACGACTATTGAGCTAAGTAACAAAAAACGCATTTTTATCAACCAATAAATTTATAGAAAATAGGTGCTTGGCTATACAGCCGAGCACCCTAGATCACTAGTTATAAGTAACACGTAGTAAAGCCCAAGACTCTGCGTTACCAGCCGTTACCTTGTTCACGTCATCAATATCAATGTTTGCTTCATACGCCGCAGAGAAAGAAGCGATGTTTGTACCATCAACAAGTACGTTAGTTGCCGCTACATCACCGTTATTCACTGGATTACCGTTGTGAAGGATACGTACACCAATGCCAGTTGCGCCGCCATCAACACTGAACAGATCGCCAGTTGCATCAGGGTTAGAAACAAAAGTGAATTCTGCATTAGAAGCCACGCTAGTATCACAATCAGTCAATTTCACGCGAAATGGTACTGGAGTAGAACGATCTCCTTTAGCTTTAAAAATATGAGTAGGCTGTTGGCCCAATTCAATTGTCTGATCGATACTGTCTGGAGACAGACCACATGCTGATTCTACGATTTCACCTTTGAAATAAACATTGGTTGTATTCTCAGCCAAAGCAGGAGTCGCTGACATCAAGCCAAGAAGAAGCGATGATGCAATTGAAGAACGAATAAAATTAGCTTTCATTTTTTTGTCCTATGTATTTTATGTATAATAATGCATATAGGAAAATAATTTCCTAACAACATTTAACCAATTTCCCTTTATGGAAAGTATCAACTCAAACTTGATATTTTTACTAATCAAGCCTTCGTCAATTTAGAGATAAAAAGAAGCAACGACTTAGCAGCTTTTACTTCCTTAAAACATCAAATATTAAAAAACAATATAAATCACCCGGTTTGTCTTAAATAAGACTATAGATACTTATGCATAATCAATTACATACATTTCACTAAATTTAATACGGCGTGTTTTCCTGAAATGGGATAATAGATATGATTATCAGTATGATCACCTCACTGGCTGGGGGTTCTCCCCTCTACAACGATAAAAATCAAAAAAAATCATGCAAACCAAAGCCACTCAAAACATAAAAATGAATAAAATCTCAGATATTTGTGCTTATATGAATAAAAAAACACAAAAAAACCATCAATAACAAAAGAAAAAACCAAGACATAAACGAAAAAAAAACCTGAAAATAGTTGAAATGTTTCTCAAGTTAAAATTTTTATAAAGATTAAGTATAAGTATTAGATATGATTCCCTAGGTTTCAAGTGTCGTAAAACTAATAATTGCTAGCAAGTTAAGGGATTATGATTGAAATATAATAATGTCAAGGTTATATGGGAGGCTATCGCTGGCAATAAAACCCTTTTCTCCTGAAAATATGAGATCATTTCTATAACTAGCTAACTGTTGCATATTATAGCTGCGAAATAACGAAACCCTTGCATAAATAAGATATCTTATCGATGATTGAGCTATTGGGGTCACACTGGAATAAACCTCATCCTATATTAATGAAAGTATATTTAAATGTAAGTAAAGCCTTCAGGAGTTTTTCACACTTTATGAAAATGTGAATTTAAGAAATCACAATGGCATTCCGATCGATAAGTGGGTAGATCTACCAAGTCAAACGCAAGATTGGAGGCTAGCGGGCTACATGATTACTCTTAAGTTAGCTCACTCATTGACCACTAACTAGATGCTCAAAGAGCATATAGTAGGCTAATGATACTAATTTGTGGAACCGAGGTTTGAATTAGGCAATAATATTATCAGCTTTAAAAATCATTAATAAGAAATGATTCTCATTAATGATATGTGTAGGACTGGGCCACATGTCTCGCTGTAAGTCTTTGCGCAAATTAGATGACAGGCATATCATATCAATACAGATGATATCTTGATTATGCAAAGATACTCCATGACAAAGATGTAGGAACATAAAGTATCACTGTGTTTCAACGAATTCTGATTACCAGAAAACATGGAAAGCTTAAAAAAAACAACAATATAAAATGTTTCTCTAACTATATGACTGAAGCGAAGAACAAAATAACAAGAACCTTTCAAATACTAGATTTCGTTTTGGTTGGTAACACTTTGTCTGAAAATGATTTGCGAACCAACCAGGATCTTCGAATGGGCACCCATGATCTGCTCACTCTGTATGAGCTATGCTGTCATGCTGGTGAAGTGGTTTCAAAGGAAGCGCTGATCGAAAAAGGATGGCCGGGCAAAATCGTTTCTGATAGCTCTCTAACTCAATCTATCCGAAACATACGCACCTTACTCGGTGATAATGGCAGAGATCAACGTTGGTTAAAAACAGTCTCAAAAGTCGGTTATATGCTCGATGCGTCGATAGTTAAAGAGCTGGGTCAAGACGACTCTGCACTTGAAATTAATGTCTCATCCCCACAATCATCACAACCAAAAAATTCATTGTTTGGTGATGTCAAACACCATTCTAAAATCAAAATCGCTATCTTAGTCGTACTTTTGGCGACCACATTCAATGTATCTTATAACATCTACTATCACTTTATCAGCCCCGAAAACATAACTGAATACCCCAAGATCGGATATAGTAAAGGTGTCACTGAAGTTTATTCTGACAGAATATATGCAGCAGCTATGATAGGAGAGGAGGTCGTGAACTGGCTTAAGCAACAACAAGTTCAACCAAAGAAAGTAGCCATACTACTGTTCAAGCAAAACCTTTCATTAGCGATAGTGGATGGTAACGGTAAAATTACTAACCGCCTGATTATTTTGGATGAAGGTACTGAATTGGGGCAAATTACCGAACTCGCCCTCAGTGAGGTAGACAATGTTTTACGCTAGCCTCATTGTCATAGCCTGCTTTAACATCTTGCTGCTCGTTGTTTATGGGTTTAGTGGGGAACCTGGAGTTGCCTACGACATAGAGTATGAAGTCAAACACATGTCACATGACTATCACGGTAAAAGCAAGATACAAATATACAGCAATGACAACGAATTTGAATCTAAATGGGTGGTTGAAGAAATGGGAGCAGACCATGAGCCTGTGTACTTCGAAAGTCACAGTACAGGTTTCGTCAAAAGATATAGTCGAAACTTATTTACGGTTACCTATGAAGAACACTCTTCAAATTTTCTTGATAACCACCGGCTACCAGATCTCCCTATTAGTCGCAATTTTTATAGTGCTGAACGCTATCTATCAACTCGCAATACCGTAGAAGTCAAGCATAGGGGAGATGATTATATGATCATCATCACTTTCTTAAACGGTGGCCAAATTATGGGGATGAAGCGATATTAACACCAAATGCCTTATCTGATGTTATTGGTCGATAAGGCAATCACTGGTTAGGCTTTGATACAATGGACCGCTTTGTTGAATAGCATCAACTTATCGGCAAGCTTTCGTTCAACATTCGCCACACTCACCTCCCACTCAGAGACCATTATCAGCTTATCTTTTGTCGTACTCATGTAGACTTGCTCATCAGATACAAGCAACTCCATTAGCTTTGGAGCTTTAACTGATAATACTCTTCGATCACGGACTGGAATCTCAACGAACGCTCTAATCGTCTTATCATGAAGTGAAATGAATATCTCTTCACCATCAACCAACTCAATACCAATGGGCTCATCACCTTCAATCCTAGATAATAGGTTGGCCGGTACACCTAAAATATCTACCAAAGTCTTAAAGACTATTTCGCGTAACTTTTTCAACGTAAACTCCTACATAGTCGTCAATAGTTTAATGTATTACAACTGCCTAAAAAGCAGATGAAATTGGTCATAAATATTGCCGCCGACCTGAGTCAAAAGCACAATAAAAACGACTAATTTTGCGGCCATAGGAAGGCCAGGATCTTGAACACTAAATACTGTCTGGAGTAAACCCACAACTACCCCTGTAATAACAAAGCTCAAAGAGAAAATTATTATTGCATCTTTGACTATGTCTAAGCATGCCGCGGTAACATCAATTACTGTCATCTGAATACTCCAGATAATTTACCATTTTATGTTCATTAAATTCGAACAAATAATATTTGTTTCGGTATAGCACCACATAACTATTTAACTTGGGATATTGCACAAATAGTTCCGGTGCTAACTGGTAGTAAGGAAGCCCTATTCCTGACAAAGGCATTGGTTTTATGACCGGCGAAACTGAAGCAACACTATGAGAAGTGGTTAAGCCTTCATCTGCAGAGGGGGTCACATTGTTGTCCTTTATGTTACCCAATCTGTCAGATGGTATGTCTTGAACACCCTTTGGAGACAACACACCACCATAGATTGCCAACCTATCATTCCCGTACTCCATACTAACTCTATGTTGTCCCTTAGTATCAAAACTGACAGCTGAGGGGGCCAGCTTATCTATTTTATTACCAAGCCTTTCTTCAGATATGGATTTCGTACTCACCGAGCCATTCGTATAACTCATAGGCACAACATGGTTTTGCTGATAGGTGTTATCTGTGAAACGATCTACTGTTATACCTGCGGTACTTCCTGTAGAAACAGAGTTATCACACTCTAATAAAGTTCCTTGAGAGTTTTGCTTACTGCCTAAAAGACGAAGTGCTTCAGGTTCAACGCTGCGTAAGGTTACCTTATTTAGCCTTATTGCTGGATAATCTGACAACTCTAAACAAGGTCTTATTGTCATATGTTCAGCCACCAAAGGGGGATGAGTCTCAGGCTTAGGGTCCTCTCGCCATGATACATTGGATCTTGCGGACTCATTTCTCAAAGTATCCGAAGTATGAAGACCCAACAGCATCTGATAATCAAAGCTAGGTTCAAAAGGAGCGTTAGGAAACGTTCTCTCAGACTCTCGAGTTTGAAAAGTCTTATTATCGTCTGGTTTACTGCCAGTTTGCTCGACCTCACTAAGAATCTTTTCAAATCCTCCTTTTCCGTCTAATACATCCTGTCGAATTAATCCTTCAAACACATTGATCATGACTTCACGTACCTTAATTCTTCACGTAGTTCCCCAAGCGCATCTTTTCGTTTTTCTAGTCTTCGTTTCTCGGCTTCTACTTCTGCTATTTCCAATGCGACCTCTTCCGCATCTTGACGATTAACCGAGGCATCGAAAAACAACGACTCTATCGCTGATTTAGTGCTTTCTCGCCTCATAAAAAGCAGTCTTAATGCATTGGGTTCATCTTTAACATTGAGTGCTTTTAAATGTTGCTGATGTTGTTCTATTTGTTGCCATTTTTGTTCAATAATATTCAGGAGTTCCTGATACTGTTTTTTTAACTTAACTAACTTCCTTTGCTGCTTACCGATACGTATATCTACAATATCAATAAGCTGACCAAATTCCTTCCATTGCTTCGAGGGTTTGTTCATATTCAACTCCATCGAATCCTTGCTTTAGAAATGACATGATATGAGGGTACCTATCGATCGCTTCATCGGTCTCCAAATCATTGCCCTTTTCATATTCACCAACCCGAATTAAGAGCTCAACATTGAAATATCGATACACCATATCTTTTACGCGTTCAGATAATCGAACATATTCTTCGCTTTGAACCTTATTTTGCAAACGGCTCTTACTCTTTAAAACATCGATCGCAGGATATCGTCCAGTTGAAGCAATTGTTGTTGAATACACCAAGTGTCCATCGATCAGCGATTTCACCTCATGAGCAATTGGATCATCATCAATTTCTTTTTCAATCAAAACCGTGAATATACCAGTCACAGAACCATGGATTGAATTGCCGCAACTCTCTACTAAACGAGATAAAGCAAGCGATACACCAATTGGGATCCCCCCTTTAATTGGCGTGTTATCGAGCATAGCTTGGGCACGAGCGAAACGGGTCAGGGAGTCAAAATACAAAACGACCTTTTTACCTTGTTCCATGTAATGCCTAGCAATAGATACCGCCACTAACCCAGAACGCACCTTTTCCAATGGGTTCGCTTCAGAAGTCGATACTATAGTAATAGACTTTTGAATCACCTCTGGGCCTATTTCTCCTTCAAGGAATTCGACCACTTCACGGGCACGTTCACCAATCATGGCAAATATAACTACATCTGCATCCATGTTGTTGGCCATAATGGATACAGTGGTCGTCTTACCTGCACCAGCAGGTGCAAACAGACCAAGACGTTGCCCTTCCCCAATAGTAAAAAGACCATCAATGATTTTTAGCTTGGTCGGAAATACAGTTTCTATTGGTGCCCTAATGTTTAGTGGAATCGGCTCTACTGCTATCGGTAAGTCCTCAAAGTGGCCTGGCTGATTTAAATAGTCATCGCCATAAATAGACTCACCGTAACAATTAATCACCTTGCCGACCAATGCATCCTCATTGAGCGGGAAGCAAAAACGTCTTGGGGTAATTTCAACTCTACCACCTCGCTGGACTGCTCCGGGTTGGAGCAATTTAATTTCGACTCTATGACCTGCAACTTTCATCACTTCACCACGAATGCGATCACCAGTAACCGTGCTGATAAAGCATTCTTGACCAACAAAAGTATCTAGCGAGACATGGCAAATAACCGTATCTTGATAAGATTCTTTAACCTTGAAGTAATGATTCAACATCACTCAACAACCTCATATGAGATGGATACGTAACGTTTGTACTTTCGCTTAGTTTCATTTGTGCTTTTAAACAACTCGCCAAGAAGGGGAATACTCGATAGCACAGGAACACCAGTCTCGGTAGACTGAGTTTCTGTATTATCAAATCCTCCTAGAACAACAGTCTGGTCTGGGTGTATATAAACTTCAGACTCTAATGACTGTGAGCTAACACGCGGGGGTTCTGCGATGGTAGAATCGTCATCGTCGCTATCATCTAATGACTCTTCAATATAACGAATTTTTGCTTGAACACTTCCGGAAGGCAGAAGTCGACCTGTCACATAAAGGCCATTATCCGCTTCTATCTCTTTGGTTTGAACTTCCTCAACAGAAACGAGCTTGATGGTAGCGGTTTCTTTCTTGTTAAAAATTCCTTGCTGGTTTTCAAGGACCAACAAATTCGTTTCGTACACTCCACGAGCTACGCCATTAGACGATAGCGCCTGAAAGCTTTGTAGGAACTCTGTTGTTTCCGTAAACGGATTGACCACAATATCGTAGATACCTCTCGTACCATTAAAATCGACACCAAGATCTTCACCACGTGTTACTGAGACATCATAAACCTTAAGTGAAAACAACAACTGTTTGCGCTTAATATCGATTAACGCTGCAATGCGCTTAGCCAGCTTCACCTCTTCTGGAGTACCACGAACTAGCAATGCATTTGAGCCAGGTAATGGTTGTACCTTAGAGGTTTTTTCTTCCTCTTCTAGCTCCTGCTTATCGCTATTTTTCAGCTTAACTTTGTACGCTTTTTCAATCGCGTCACTATCAGTGACATTCTGGAACTGACCAATATTGATAATGGCTGAAGAGATCAAACTCATCGCACCAGGAAAAACGACAGAATTACCGAACGTATCTATTTGACGATCAACCACCGATATATAGTGAAAATTAATGCGCGCAAGCTGAAGATCATTACCATTTTCTAGAAATTGGTTACGATCAACCATAGTTGCATAACCAACAGCATCATTCACAAACTTTCGTGTGCCGGAGAACAAAATGGAGTTTCCACGCTCTACCAACTTAACCTTAGTTGTCGCACTGATATTAAAGGTCTGATTAAGCTCTCTCAACAAAGCTTTGGGTTTTATATTGCGTGGCTTATATGAATAATTAATATAAGCTTGTCCAGATTGGACTGTGAGAGTTCCCCCATACACATACCAATCAAAGTCATAAACTTCTGAAAGCTGCTCTAATAGCTCAGGCCCACTTCCTGATAAGGTTTGTGTAATTAACTGACGCTCTGTTTTGACATCGATATCATCGACAAGCTTAACTTGCATATCTTTAGCAATTGCTTTCAGCGCACTTTGTAAGTTTATGTCTTGCTGTTTAATCAATACTTCTGATTGGGCTAGAGGAGCGAGCATAGCCAAACAAAGTAGTATCAGTTTTCTATACTTCTTCATCGAGAATCTCTTTCATTCGTTCTTCACTTTCTCTCATCTGACGCATGCAAGTGTTTAGCACACCTTGAGTCACTATCATGTCAGCAATTTCTTCGTCTGAGAGCGTAGGTTCATCGTTGTCAGAAGTAGCCTGATTATCTATTTTTTCACTTTGCTCAACTTCGCGAGCAATTGCGTCAAATTCAGATTGCACATCACTGCCATCTGTCATGGCCGCTGTATCTACCATCTCAACTCTAGTCATAACCCACCTCGTGCATCATTTGCTTAAATACATAAAACTGGTCATGTAACAACCAGAGATTTAACAACACAATCACCACTATCGCTTTAATGTTTGGCGTAACAAAAAGTGACAGTGACGCTTTTTTAAAAAATAAGTCTACATAGCCACAGCACACAGTAATCGTCAGCATGATAATGATGTATTTACCCGCCACAGTAACCATCATTGTTAAGCTATCCGTGACTAAAAAATATAGCGCCTCGAAATCTAAGCCACCTGTATCTGTCTTACCTTGTGTAATGACCTCAACAATAGGACGAAACAATGTGCCACTTTGCAGCGCATAAACTAAAAATGTTAGGCTACCTAGCTTTGCTAAGGCCTCTGATTCATCTGTAAAGCGTTTATCCTGAACAGATTGTTCATTCAGCAGCAGCAACTGCTGAATCACACTGCCAACCGTTCCACTGATCCAATAAGGCACAGAAGAAAAAACGGCGAACATAAATACGGCAACCACCCAACCAAAGGTAGGTAATTGGTCGAACTGACTTACATCAACAAAAATAGCCATAGCGATAGCAATCGCCAAGCATGTTATATTGTCTAAATATAATCGTGTCGGGTTATAGATTTTTAGAAAAAGGAAAAAACCCGCAAACAACATCCAACTGGGAAATAAGAGATTACCCATGTTAACCAAGAGCTCTAAATAACAAAGTCCAGCTATCAGAGAAATAAAATACTGCCAGCTTTATTGGTGTTGAAATCACAGTAGGAGATAGCATAGTCATCCCTACTCCACTTAGTACAACTGCAATGAGAAAGTCTATGCTTACAAACACCATGTAGAGCTTGAGGCCAAGTTCAAACCCCTGATATAAATCGAGAATTAAATTACCTAAAAAGAACTTAAAAGTGTCACTTCCCTCATCAAAATTAAGTGGGATGTCAATCATTGATGTAAGCTGATTAGTCTTATCTTCTGCTCTTTTCAGTACTTCAGGGAAAAAGTCAAAAATATTACTGGCTAAATAATACATAGTAATATTTTTGGGCTTATCTTCTTCAATACCAATATCTAAAGGTAAGTTAAGTTTCTCTTCTTGCTGTTGCTCGGAAAAGTAAGGCTTTATTCGCTCGAGGCCAGGTTTGATATCCGGCCATAAGCTATTTAACGCCATTAAAGCAGCAAGCAAGTTAACCACAATTGTTGGAGGAATTTGCTGCGTGCCCACTGCATTTTTTATGATGTTTAGGACAATGTTATATTTTACAAAACCAGAAAAGCAAATAAAGAACACGGTAGATAAGAGTGCTAACACAAGCAGTAACACAAGGTTAGCACCAGAAAACGCATTATCTGGACTAAGTAACTGCACCATAACTTATCCTCACAAACAGCGATACTAGCGGGGCAAAAGCCCCAGCATAGTTAAATATTACGCGCAGAAGCGACAATAGAGTCCTTCACACCCTTTAGAGTAGAGGTACCGGTTTGCGCTGCAATACTTTGATCAGCCATCAACTGCTGAAGCTCTAACGACTGTGATGCTGAAAGCTCAAGAACGCCATTTGAAGTGTGTGCATCAAGAAATGTTTCAATTTGTGCATCCGCTTGCTCGATACACGCTTCGAAGTTATCACTTACTTCACCAGTAGTTAAGTTGCTATCAGGGTTGATAGTTGTAGCTGAAGTTCCTGGAGTAGGGTTTGGCATAAAATTCGTCCTATCAATAATCAATACTTTGGAGCGCTAAATCTAGCAACCCATATAGCGTGAATGAAGTGAAAAAAGGTGACAAATCACGCACGGTCAAAACACGCAGCAAAAGTCATTTTTCATCATGTCCCAATATCTGAAGCGCTGCGATTCAGATACACTCGATATAGATATTCCACCTCTATACATCACAAACTCACCATTCTCTTTATATATGGGATTAATCACACTCTATGTTCCGTTAAGATTATCTAGGCTCTATTTTTAATCGTATCATAGGCAAAATACCTGATGGCGGTGAGTCAAGACCGATTGACTACCACATGGTATTTTCTATCGCTGATACAAGTTTCGAGAACACTCTACTTTAAGGTATTAGATCTGGTGAGTTGAGATTATTAGCTGCTTTTAGCATATGCAGCTCTTTGTCTAGCTGCAGTAAAGAACCTCTAAAGCTTGATCAGACGAGAAACGATGACAAATTTAAACATTGGTCTAGAGGCTCATAAATTATATTTCGAGATAGACCACATTTAGAGCAAGGGATAAACATAACTATGGTCACTTACTGTCAGGTACCCTTGTAGTTTCAGAGCTGACCTTAGAAGACTTTCTTCCACTCAAACTGAAGTTGTCACATGGAAGAAATTTAAGAACAAGGGCGCCTGAAAATGTTGCCCTTGTCAATGTGTGATCTTCAGCGAACCATCAGC
The DNA here is from genome assembly GCF_022347625.1 of Vibrio sp. Of14-4. Taxonomy (NCBI): domain Bacteria; kingdom Pseudomonadati; phylum Pseudomonadota; class Gammaproteobacteria; order Vibrionales; family Vibrionaceae; genus Vibrio; species Vibrio sp. Of14-4. The sequence goes on from NZ_JAKRGI010000005.1 coordinate 228,472, forward strand.
AAAATTCCTGTGGTTAATGCTGAAGAAAGCAAAGAGGCAGAAAAAACTAAGGTAAGCCAGAATGCTCCACCTGTTGAGATATTTCCTGCAGGTTCAGTATCCAGTAATAATTGAGGGGAAGAAGGCACTGGTTTAACCGAGCTTGCAATGCTTTTAATCGATAAGGTAGGGATCTCCTCTGCAGAGAATTCTGCCACAGCTTCTTCGTCAATAATCAGCATGTAGCCTTCTTTTGGTACGGTTTTAATTTCGCAGGCAAGCCCCTCAAACAAGCCAAGAGATTTGCGAAGGTTTGAAATCGCTTTAGTCAGTGAAGTTTCACTCACTAATACCTTACCCCATACCTCTTCATGTATTTCATCTTTACTAATTACTTTGTTGCCTTGCTCACATAACAACTTAAGTATTGCGGCTTCACGTCCACCCAAGCTCACGGCTTGGTCACTTGCAACTATTTCACGCTTTAGAATGTCAAAAATCACCTGATTACCCAGAACGTAATTTCTATCCATTATTCAACCCTACTCTCAGTTCTTTTTACCCTATGCTATTCACCCGAATGATTAATAGACAACAATTAATCACTCAGAACCTCAATGCCAATATCGTATTTGATTTTGCTGATTCAATTTGTAATTAAGACTCGCGTACTAGCGAACCATGACATCGGCCAGACAGAGAATGTACTAGTTTTCAAAAAAAAGGATGAAAAAATTATGAAAAAAACCGTGATTTTGTTAGATCTGACAATAAAAAAACATATAAATATAAAAACATCAAAAAAGGCAACCGTTTTCGGTTGCCTTAGTTGTTGATATATAATGATTAATTTTTTAACTCGTTAATTTCGTCAATTGAAACGCAGTACTGGTCATCAACCTTAATTAACGTACCTGTTGCGATTAATTCATTACCACTTTTGAGGATTACTTGCGATTGAACGAAGTCTGTTAATGGTTTCACTTGCCCTGATTGAAGCTGATTAAGCTCATCTAGAGTCATTGTGGTATGTCCAACCACAACATCTATAGCTATTTTCATCACATTTATCCCTGTTGTGACATGGAAACAACAGAACGTCTAACATCACGCAGTTCTTCCTGAGCAGAGGAAATTTCTGTCATCATATTTTTAAATTCTTGTTGCTGAGTATCCAACTCAACCTGAATTTTGTCACAGTAAGCCGTCATCTTAGCGTTCATTTCTTGTAACTGATCATAAGTAGGGCTGCTGTCACCACCTGTAATAAAGGCTATCCCCTCACCCTGATGATCGTCGTAAGGGGTTAGACCTTCGAGATCACAAATAATCTTATCGATTTCCCAATACTCAGTGCTTCCACCAATATAGGTTGTACCATCCTTCGCTGGACCAAAATCGTCTGGATCTTTACCATCCAAACCATCTATCATGATTTGGCCCCAAAGACGGTTGATTTCAGCGATAGCATCCGACTTCTTCTCTATTTCTTCTGCTAAATCATCGGCCGCTTTGGTTTGCGTCTCAATATACATGCTCAGTAGATCATCAATTAAATCCAATGGATCGCTAAAGCCTGCTGAAAATAGCGGTTGATAGGTTGGAGTGTCAGCGGCGCTATCTGCTGCTCGCTTAACCACAGGGCTACTATTGGCAATCACACTGGCCATATCACTACTTGACTCTAACGCAGTGATGGTCGGAGACACTCCAAGATTAACTTCTGACATACGATTCTCCTAATTAAGGTTGAATGAGGTAAACTCGAGTTTGTTGCCCATCTTTAAATACGACTTTATCGCGTGTGATGGATTGAATGACCCCTAAACGCGGGACAGTACTACCTTCCCAATAGCGCCCTTGTTGGTCGTATATATAGCCACCAGACTTGGTGGAATAAAAAATCGAATATGGAAACTCGCTACTTGTAATGATCTGAGTCTCATCTCTACGTGATTTAAGCTGCGCAATGACAGAGCTCAAACCCGCTGACTTTAATATTTGGCTTGCTTTGGCACGATCGGACACCAACCAATAATCATCTCGCTTGCTAAAGCTCAGCCCATAATCACCAAACAAAGCCATAATATGATTATCTCGCTCATAGGTATTAATCACGATTTCATCTCGGTCAGCCTTTGACACCAACCTGCCAGCAATCGACTTACCGGAATATTCGGAAACGAGATCAATATCAAGCCTACTCGTTCTAAAATAATCATTAGATTCCACCAATCTGATATTTTTCTGTAAGAACTCTGGCAGACTAGCGACAGCACTTTTATCGAACACTATCAACTCGCCATCTTTAATGTATCCAGATTCAATAACATCTATGTATTTAGCCACTTGGGAATGCTGGTAATTTATAAAACCTAAGTAAAGAGCGAACGCAGCAGCAATATTTATGACTAAGCTGAATGCGATTAATAGTTTATATTGCCTAAATCGATAGCGGCGCAGATTTGGACGCCTCGATCCTTCTTGATAAACAAAAAAGCCGAGTCCCCTAAATCTATAAATACGATTTTCTTTGAGCTGCTTGATTTTCTTCCCACGCGACAGCCCTGAAACTTGAACCTTCTTGTCTTTAACCTCGAAGTTCAACTCTGTGTTACTAGGGAAATATTCAGGAACCGACAACAGGTCTTTGGCCTGTGCGTCTTTATTGCCCGTTAAAGAAAAACTGTCATCAAAAGGTAGACAAATACCATTTAAGTGACCGTCAACAAACTCAATCAACCACATGATTATTTATCTCACCATGTATTAAGTCGACTTGAGCAGCAAACTGACTTAACAATTGCTGGAGTTCTTGGGGGTGCTCTGGAACAGTATGATTAAGAATATAATAATCTTTATCCGCAATTCGACCAATATAGCCGCATCCAGTCAGCGAAAAATCAGCATTAAACTTAACGGCGAGTTCAGCCGTTAAGTCGTGGCTATTCAATTCTGACAACAAAATTAACTGCCCCTCAAGCCCGACTCGAGTTCCATCTTCAACAATGACTTGCCGCTCTCCATAATGACAAACCAAAACATTACTTTCATCAAGTCGAAGATCACCGCCTTGATTAAGCTTTACGAATTCATTAAGCAACAAAGAGAATTTTCTATTTTTCATGTTTTTTTAGTTTTACCTCAATCATAAAACGTCTCTGAGTCACTCTTTGTTCTGAGGTAGGCAAACCATTTTCAACACTACCTCGTACATAGATTGGGACATTTCTCAAACCTTCTTCAATCAGAAAATCACGAGTCACTCTCGCTCTCTTATCTGCTAAATCACGGTTTTTTGTATAAGAACCTGAGGAGTCTGCAACACCATAAACGGTAAGAGACTCTACTGGCCACTTTTGCAGTTCATCAACAGTAGCAAACAATGTGGTACGTCCTTGACGAGTCAGCTTGTACTCATTGACAAGAAACAGGCTTTCAAACTTCAGCAATAAGTTTGAGTTGTCGAGTAAGCTGGTTGAAACCCCTTGTACTTCACGCCACTCATCGCCGCCAAAGCCACGACTTTTACTTGGGGCCATTAAATTGCTTGCTGCCGTGTAGTCTCCCTCGCAATTTTTCACTTCAGTTAAGCCATAAGTATTGAGATTAGCGATATAAAAGCGATTTGGCTCTGTGGGCTCTGCCACTTCAACACATGCTTTATTGTGAGCTGAACCTTCAGCATACTCTGGTGCTCTGCGTACCCAGAACTTAAAGTTATCCGCATCAGCGACTTCAACCATCACCAAATTATATACATCAGGCTTCCAATCGTAATCGAGGACAAGATTATCGTCACGGATCTGGTTACTGCACCCACCGAGTAATAGAAGTAGAGCCGATGGGAGGCAAATTTTATTAGTCATTTTCATTTTTTCTGCTGCTTCTTTAAAGCTGAAAGTATCATGGCAACATCCCGGTAAAATTCTTTTGGTATAAAGTCTTCACCATGTTTCATCTTATGATGAAAAGCCCTCGCCAGTGGCTTGTGCTCAATAATCGGAATATTCATTGCTCTTAAACGTGCTTTTTCTTCTTGCGCTAATGTGTCGGTACAAATTTTAAGCACAACGGGCGCTTTATCTATATTTCTGTCGTAACATACGGGAACAAGTATGTGAGTCGGATTAGCTAACGCAAAAGTAGGCTTTCTTCCCTTGGTTACAGGTGCATCCATAATCTCGCGCATCTTGCGTTTACGCTCAGATTTGATTTCAGGTGACCCTTCTGTCTCCTTCATCTCATTCTTCATTTCGGTGAAAGTCATCCGATTTTTGTGACGAAAATGATACTGTTCAATTAAGAAATCTACACACCCCACACAAACGCCGTAAATGAAAAATATCAATGACACAAGCAACATATAAAAAACAAAGTTATAAAGAAAAAAACTACGGTTGTTGACTTGCTTTAGTGTATTTAGCTCACCGCCTGCAATATCGAACACATACTTCAGCAAGAACAAAAGAAATAGTAATTCTAAAACTTTGCGCAATGAACGAGACATTGCCTCAATGCCAAAAATATTCTTAAATCCGGTAACTGGATGAATTTTCTCCATCTTCAGACCAAGCGACTCAGTATTGATCACTGTTTTATTAATCAATACCCAATCAATGATCGCCATGATCAGTTTCACTAACATCAAGCTTCCAATGACCGCGGCAATTAGAGAATACATCAAATTAAAACCAACATAGATATCGGAATGGAGAATTTCTTCCATCCAATAATTGGCATTTTCAAACATGAAGTAAATCAGGCCAATAAACACAATAGCAAAGACAACTAACTCTAATGTCGGCTCGGCTAATTCCGTTTTCGGAAACTGCCCTTTCTTTTTAAGGTCGCGCAGCTTTTTTTCCGTGGGTGGATATTTTTTAGGCTCTGTTGACTCCATTTAATGCCTCTTTATGATGCTACCTGAAGAGGCTCTGAAGTTGTCACATATGAATGGTCTGTAATATCCCCATGGCTACATATCAATAAGGTAGTCATGACTTGTTGGAAGAAAGCTTTGACTGGGTTTATCTCATTGTCGTTTACAATTAAAACCGGCTTACGTCCATATTGAGTTGTCAAACGTAGGATCTCTTTTCTTAGACCTTTCTGTATCTGTATCAAACGATCAACATCTTCAACTTCACCCATCACATAGGACTCGATTGCTTCTGTAATTTCTGGTGTCAGTAGCGCGACGTGAATGCCTTCTTCTCCCGCTAACAATCTAGATGTGATCTCATACCTAGCCTGACTTCGAATACGAGTTAGCCAGTTCTTCGGCTCACTCTCGACTCGTGACCAATATATTAAGGCCTCAAAAAAGCTGACTCTATCCAAATAAAACTCAGGCGCACGAATCATTTCCTTCATCACATCATGAACTCGATTAAGTCCGATCGCGGAATCGATCTCATTTTTCATGACCTCACTCTGCGCAGCTAATCCCTCTATGATATTACTGGTGTATTGGAGATTATATTTCTCTACCATACGCTTTCTAAGGAAATAGTTGGCAACACTTGAAATATTGGTCAGCACATCGTCTTGACGAACAAACACTTCATCACCCAGTACTTCGATCATTTCTTGTGCATCGTCTTGGTTAAACTTGAACACGCAAATATCGGAGATATACACCTCGATATCACTTTCCATTTGACTATCAAAATCAATAGCGGGTGTGCCAAGTGCTTGTCCCCATAGAACACGCTCGATATCTTCAACTCTACGCTGCACTACAACTTGATGACTGGTATCGCGTAAGACGAATTTTAGTGACTCATAGAGGCCCGAACCCGTTGGTTCAAAGCTCATAACACCCACAGGCTGCCCTTGCTTGCGCCACAGAAAAAACGCTATCAATATACAAATCAAAGCCAAAGGCACACATACATACAACAAGTTGCTATTCAATGCCCCTAAGACAAAAATAACCCCACCGATAATCAATAGACTTTTCCAAAACGAGCCTATCTGCGTCATGAGCTGCCCCATAAAGGGGCTAGATTCTTCTTCGGCCCCCTTAATACGCGTTAGGTATACACCACATGCCATAGATAAAAGTAAACTTGGTATTTGTGAGACCAGTCCGTCACCAATAGTCAGGACAGAAAAGCGGCTTACGCTCTCTGATAGAGATAGGTCGAACTGATTGATTCCCACATAAATACCACCAAAGAGGTTGACTAGGCTTATCAAAATCCCAGCTATAGAATCCCCTTTTACAAACTTCATAGCACCATCTAGAGAACCAAAAAGTTTGTTCTCCGTGCTCAAATCTGCACGCAGTTTTTGTGCTTGTTCACCTGAGATTAAGCCACTTTTTAAATCACCATCTATGGTCATTTGCCTACCTGGCAGGGCATCGAGTGAGAAACGAGCTCCTACTTCTGCGACACGTTCACCACCTTTGGTCACAACCAAAAATTGAACAATGGTGATAATGACAAAAATCAGCAAACCTGAAATAAGGTTCCCACCCATAACAAACTCACCAACCGTCTCTATCACATCCCCTACATCTTCATTGGCGATGATGTTTCGAGTGGTTGCAATAGAAAGTAACAGGCGAAAAGTAGTCAGAAGCAGGACAACCGTTGGCAAGAAAGTCACTTTCAGTGGTTCATCATTTTCAAGCATGATGACAAGCAGTAATGCTGAGCTGATAAAGCTGACTAAAATAAATGCGTCAATGACACCGCCGGGCAGTGTGACCAATATAATCGTCGGTAAAAGCAGGGCAATAATGACACTACTCGGATTAAATAGTAGTGACTGTCCTTTAAACAATTGCTTCATAATTGATCCAGACTTGCTCTCAGCTCAGTGATTAGGCTAGCCGTGTTGATACTAACGATGCTATCTTCATTTTCTATAGTCAGAGTTACGCTATTATCTTCAACTGTTTTATCAACCGACAAATTCCTTGCTTCATCACCTACTTCCTCATGAAGCACTTCAATCAAATGGCCGATCAAGTGCTCACTTTGGTTAAGTTTGACCAAACGCTCCTTTACCGCTCTAACCATTGACGCTTTCAATTCTTCTTTGAGTTCATCAAGCTGTTTCTGCTGCGCATAAAGCAACTCACCAAGTTTGGATTCAGCATTATCAAACCAGTCATTTTGCCATTCGACCCAGTTTTCAATTACATTGTTGTAGGATTCTTCAACGTATTCGTTAAGCGCTTTTTCCTTGTCTTCGATCATCTGAATGACTTGTTGTTCAAGAATAGATTGACACTCATCGGCACGCTCTTGCATAGCCATAACAAGTGCTTGAGCTTCTTGAAAACAGCGGACTTCTGATTTTTTTATAACGTTGGAATTATGACTGCGTTTAAACGTGATCTTCGGAATCACTCGCTGCTCTGGTTCAAGTTCAATGTACAAGAGAAACACCTCATTTCATCAGTGGCACTTAGCTTACTGGACGAGGTATTTGCGGCTCAAAAGAAAAAAAAAGACTAAATATGAACTTAGTCTTTTTTAATGTATGTAGGATTTAGGAAGCTTTATTCATGAAGCCTGTAAAACTTCCTCTTATCGGCAACATGGAAAGCAAACCCACCGACAATATGTAACCCGCTAGCTCCCTCACTCTCTTTGCCCTGCATTTTTTGCCTAGCTAAATTTTGTATATTTACAGAGTGAATGTTTGGTTGACGCAAACTATTCGGTGAATTCGACCAAGAGCCAACACTTAATATCACCTTATTTTCATGATTGCTGTAAGACAGAGTTCTTGTACCATTCACTTCTTTCAGGATAGAAACTTGCTGATTTTCCCTGGCTTTGCTCGCGGCAGTCCTAGCGTTGATAGGTAGAAACCGGCCAACGTGATTGTCAATCTTTAATTCTGCCTTTGTGGTATCGATTTCTCCGGTAATTCCTGAGTTGACGGACACTGGAAAATCACTCTTTCTGGAACTAACTTCAAAATCGGTAACATCTGCTGGACCGGCTAGTTGACTTCCCTCTACAGCTTCTGGCGTTTGGGCTTTTTGAAGACCTTTTTGCCCCTGTCGAGCGGAAACCGGATCAAAGAATGTCGACGCTGACTGTGTATTCACATTGTGGCGAGGGCCCTGATCATGGTTAGACCCGC
>NZ_JAKRGI010000041.1:0-4097 GCF_022347625.1 Vibrio sp. Of14-4
CTAACGCTCGCTTTTGACTGTCTGTTTTATCGTTTAAAGCAGCTCAACCGATTGCTTGGCGATCACGTATTCTTCATTGGTTGGGATCACCATGGCCACAGCGCCAAGTAACTCGGATTTGGCGATAATACCAGATTGGCCAAAGCGAGCGGCTTGGTTTGCTACTGCGTCTTCCACAAAGCCGAGCAGCTTAAGGTTTTTAATGATTTCACTGCGAATCGGCAGTACATTTTCACCAATGCCGACGGTAAAGACTCGAATACTCGCCTATCACAGAATATGCTACTAAGTTAGCATATCATTTTCATATTTAGTGGTAAATTGCTGACAATATTGGAAAAGAATCATATTGATAGGAACCAGAATGGCGGAAATGAACTGGATACGATATTGGCGGAACTCTCTTGCTGATGCAGAGGGTGGTAAAGGTGCTTTAACGAAGAAAGACCTCAGTACTTATCATAAAACGCCTCTTACTAACTTTTCTAATGGGCTATTCGAACCAAACAACGCCATCTTGAATCGTCTCTTTTCTAATGAGAATGCTACGACGCGGGTTGTTAAAGCACACTATCGACCAGTAACCTATTTAGTTAAAAAGGAACATGGACAGGACTATCGTGGGAGAATGCCACAAGTATTATGTCCCATAATCTGCCCTATTTGGGTTACACGCGATGGTTTATTTTTCTCGGCAGGCACGCCTTATATTCCCAGAGACGTACTCTCCCCACAAGCTGACGACAAGTTTACGGTTGCAGAAATGTCTAAATTCGATGATTTTCTGACTCTGCATGACATTTCAAGCTATTCAGATGAAGAGATAGACTCTGCTATAAAATCTAAGGATGCGATTGAGGATCAAGAAAGTAGCTGGAAACGGTACTACAAATTCGCGCAAGACCTATTTAAAAACGTTTGTTCGAAGGAAAAAATTGACGAGCTTTATGCACTTTCCGGCAGTGGATTCATTGCTAAAGTAGATGAAGTCAGAGGCGCATCTACTCATATCCTTCGTCTTTATGACAAACTATCAGAAGTTAAGTGTTCGCTACCGCTTTTCCAGTCTTATGCCACTCAATCCACACTAAATCATAAAACGTGCATTGAGCCTACTGAGACAATCAATCAACGCCTTGGTCATTCGAACCCTCAATTCCCTTTGGCTGTTGCCCAACGAGACGCACTTTCTCATACTCTGGCTATGTCAGACTCAGATATATTAGCAATCAATGGTCCACCCGGTACAGGTAAAACGACATTTGTTCTATCTGTTGTGGCATCGCTATGGATAGAATCTGCCTTAACAGAGGAAGAGCCACCTATAATCATCGCTGCCTCGACAAATAACCAAGCGGTAACCAATGTCATTGATGCGTTTGGAAAAGATTTCGATGAAGGCGATGACGAACTCAGTGGCCGTTGGTTACCGGATGTGTCAAGCTATGGTGGATATTTCCCATCTGCGAAGAAAGAAGATGAAGCATCCCAAAAATATCAAACCCGTGGTTTTTACTCCAGGCTAGAAAATCAGGAATATCTCGCACGAGCCCAATCGCACTTTTTACAAAAAGCTCAGAGTTCTTTTAAAACACACCTGTTTGAATGCGTCTCTGATGTAAAACAGCATCTACTCAAACAATTAAACACGTGCAGTGAAAAACTTAACGAGATTCAGGCTTGCTGGACTAAATATTCTAAACAAAAGATTGTTATGCAAACATTGCTTGGCGATGATCCAGAAAAAACTCTGAAACAGTTAGACCAAAAAATTAAGTATGCTCAAACATCACACTCAGAGATAAACCAAAGCTTAATTAGGTGGCGTAATTACTTAGCAGACGAGCCGATTTGGCTTTTAATATTTAGTTGGCTCCCTTTCGTCCTGACTAAACGTGAAGTTCAACGAAAAAACTTCATCGCTACCTCATTGTGTAGTCAAGCACACGACTTAACGGGAGTTCCTGGGGATCTGGAACGCGTATTAGAGAAAGAGCTTTGTAAGCAGAAAGAGCAAATCCGGCAACTAAGCAGCACTTATGAACAGTATGTTCGATGTGACCAAGAGTTTAAAAACGCTGAATCCAACTGGGTTTTGAATACACGAGAGTTGTTATCGGATCAATCGACACCCCCTTCTTTTGATGATATTGACCCACTCCTCGATACAAGTATACGCTTTAGAATGTTTAGACTTGCCGTTCATTACTGGGAGGCTCGCTGGCTTCTTGCATGTGAAGAACAGGGAGAGAATTTAGAAGCCCTTGCTAGTAAAACAGGTCTTAAAGTTGTACTCCCCCGCTGGAGAAGGAGAATGATGTTAACACCTTGCATTGTATCGACTTTCCATTCCTTACCTTCACACATGACTTATCAAGCATTTGCAGGGGAAAACGAGTTCAAGACCGAGTACTTAACCAATACGGTAGATTTATTGATAGTAGACGAAGCTGGTCAGGTTTCACCTGAAGTAGCAGGAGCATCCTTCGCGTTAGCCAAAAAAGCACTGGTTATTGGGGATATCTATCAGATAGAACCTGTAAGACAGTTAAATGCCTGTATTGATGTTGGTAACCTCAAACAGTCGAGAATAATATCAGATGTTAGTGACTATGCATCGATTCAAGCTTCAGGAAGAAGTGTAGTAACTGGCAGTGTCATGCATATTGCTCAACATGCTAGTCAATATCACTACAAAAAGGAGGCCGAACCGGGAATGTTCTTACAAGAGCATCGCCGCTGCTACGATGAACTCATTTCTTATTGCAATGAACTTTGCTACAACGGACTACTACTAGCAAAAAGGGGAAAAGCAAACACTAATGACCCATACCCTCCTTTCGGATATCTTCATATCGATGGTCTGGCAGAGTTATTTGATGGTAGCCGAGGGAATAAACTCGAAGCAGAGACTGTCGCTTCTTGGTTAGCCAGCAACCGCCATCAAATCGAAGCTCATTTTGGTCAAGCCCTAGAAAAGGCCGTCGGTGTGGTGACTCCTTTTGCTGCGCAGGTTGACGCTATTTCTCAGGCCTGTCAGAAATTCGATATTAAAGTGGGCAAAGGCGAAGGAGAGCTCACTGTCGGTACGGTTCACTCATTGCAAGGTGCTGAGCGCAAGCTTGTTATTTTCTCTCAGGTATACACAAAGCATAGCAACGGCGGATTTATTGACATGGATGCCACTATGCTCAATGTTGCGGTATCCCGAGCTAAAGATAGCTTTTTAGTCTTTGGTGATATGGATGTGATTGCGGGAGCTCATAAGTCAAAGCCCAGAGGACTGCTGTCCAAATATTTGTTTAACTCAGAGTCAAATGAATTAAGTTTCAATATGGGTAAAAGGCCTGACTTGCTGCAAACCTGTGGGCAGCCTAAGTTATTAAACAATGCAAATGAACATGATGCATTGGTTATTCAAATCCTTGATAATGCGGAGAAAAAAGTCGATATCGTATCTCCTTGGCTTATCTATGAGAAATTAGAAACAACAGGTATCCTCGGTAAGTTACAAACCACTATAAGTCGTGGCGTGACAGTAAACATATATACTGATAAGCACTTCAATACTACTATTGCCAATCGCCCAGATATACAGAAACAAAAAGCGTTCGAAAAAGCCTGTGAAACATTGAAAGAACAAGGGATCACTGTGAACGTTATTGATGGGATTCATAGCAAAATCATCTTTGCTGATGATAAATACATGACGGTCGGGTCATTCAATTGGTTTAGTGCTGCAAGAGAGGGAAGATATGCCAATGTTGAAACGTCCATATTCTATGCTGGTGATTTAGCAAAAGAGACAAAAACCAATATCGACTTTTTCAACAGTAGAACTTTTAAAAGGTATGTTGGATGCACCGCCGCTTCAAACGCTTCGTGTCAACTTGAAACAGATGTCTGTTAGCACTTAAAGCTTTTACATCGATTGGGCTTAGATGACAAACCTTATTCGGAAAAAGCCATGGTTTTCTCCATGATAAACAAAAAAAGCGAGCCTAACGCTCGCTTTTGACTGTCTGTTTTATCGTTTAAAGCAGCTCAACCGATTGCTTGGCGATCACGTATTCTTCATTGGTTGGGATCACCATGGC
>NZ_JAKRGI010000042.1:0-3508 GCF_022347625.1 Vibrio sp. Of14-4
CGTATCATCATACTCATACTCAGTCTTCTCTCCCGCGCCATTGGTCAGCGATAAGGTGCGGCCCATGGCATCAAGTTCAATGCGCTCTTGCACCGCTCCCGATAAATAAACCTCCTTCACTCGACCAGAAAACTCATAGCTTGTTTTGCGCTCGACACCCTCACCGTTGGTTTCACTGACCACTCGGCCACGATGGTCGTATTTTCGCTGCCACTGCGACACGTATTTTAATCGACTACCTTGCACAGCATCTATGGTGTCTCCACCTGATATCTGGTTCCCTGCTCGATAGTCTTTAGCTACCAACTGTTCAATGATATTGCCACGATTGTCATATCCATATTGGGTGACATGACGCGCGATTTCCCTGCCCGTGCGATCGCCTAAATTATTATAAACTTGGTCGATGTGTTGGCGTATCTTAAAACTCACACGGTTGCTTTCTCTGTATAGGTATGTGGTTTGAACCCCTTCGCGGTCCACTTCTCTATGTAAGCGACCCTTCAAATCATATTCGGCAGATTTAACTAATACACCATCAACAAGAATCTTACTGACTTCACCATAGGTATTGTATTCTTTACTACGAGTATGCCCCTCAGCGTCCGTCGTACTGACTAAACGACCCATTTTGTCATATTGGTAGCTTGTTGAACCTGTTGCAGGATGATATTGGCGTACTTTTCTCCCCATTACATCAAATTCACTGCGAGTTCCCTTAGTATGGGTTAACTCAGAGACAGCAGGACTTTGCCAATCTTGATCACCTTCTAACACCACCTTACCTGTTAGCTCACCAAACCCATTATAATGGCGATACTCAGAGCGACTTTCAGACGTGTTAGCTGCTGTTATAGTCTGACGCAGCAGACCTGTTTTTTCGTCGTAAACATAGCGAGTCTCTGCGCCATATTTATCTGTCGATGATAACAATCGTCCAGCATGATCACGTCGCTCACGCGATAGCAAAACTAATGAGTACTTCCATTCTGTTGGAGCTTTGACCACGGATTTGGCCAACCAAGCAAAGTCTTCGATATTGAGGTAGTCAAGGTCGTCAAAATCATATAAGTAGACTTTTTTGTCTCGCCCACCATCAAGATAGCGCGTTTCCGTCACTGTGCCGCTCTCGTCCCTGTGAAAACGGATACGTCCTAAACTGTCATATGTTGTTTGGGCTATTACGTCATAACTGGAGTATGGAACCTCAAGTCTGTAAACACTTGTCGGTTGATGGTAGCGGCGAGTTTCAGTAAATTTACCATATGTAGAATATTGATGTTTATATTCAGTTACGTAACCATCTCGATCTTGCTCTAGTGCAACCTCACCAGAAGGGTGATACGTCCTATATGTGGAAAACAACACATCATTGGACCTTTCAGCTTCTATCATAGGTCGGCCTTGATTATCCATCCAAGTTCTAAAGCCATACCATTCACCCGGCTTAGAATCACTTGTGTACTCTGTAAGGATGGAAGTGTGTGCATATGGAACGCTTTCATCATGGTAAGACATTGTAACTCGGGGGTTATCTGTATCAGGTATCAGAGCAAGCAGCGAATCCCCAGAAAGGGTCAACTTACCATCGACCAGCCAGTTTGAAGTATCTATTATGGCCTGATACTGAACCTCTACTCGTGTGTTAGCCTTGTCTTTCTGGTATTCTGTCACCGCACCTGTTTCTGACACAGTCAACCATAGCGCTCCTGCGGCATCATAGAATTGAAAACGCGCGCTGCCATCAGGGTGCTGAGTGGCAATCAGTTGCCCCAACTCGTTATAGACAAAATGGCGCTCACGATGTGGCTGTTCTGGGGCGCTGCGGACTTCAGATAATACATGACCCGCTGCACTGTAAGTTCGTGATACGGTTGCACCGCTGGCCTGTGTTACTAGGACTTGACGACTGGCATCGAGATAATGGGTCGATGTGGTCACCCCTTTTGCATCGGTCTGACTGATGATCCGGCCTATACCATCATAGACATTCACCGTACTGCTCAAAAGGCGGGATTCATCACCGGTAGGATGCCCCTTGAACACATCCTGATTGAGCAACTGACCAAACGCATCATAGGTAAAACGAGTATACTGCATACTATCATGGAAGCTGACGCTACCCTGCTCAACGTATTGCTCGTCTATAAGCACCATTTGATCTATGGCTGATGTAGAATCCCACTTTTCAAACACTAGCAACATAGTCTCTGGCAAAGAGAATTGAGGGGTGGTTGAAGAGTCAAACCCAGACAGCTTCAAGTTTAACTTCGTTTCAGCTTGAAGTGTTTGTCTAAAACGATGCCCAAGCTCTGCACTGTGCCATTGACCACTGGTTGAGAGATAAATTTTATCACCAAAGGACATCAGATCACTGAGTTGATCCAGTTTAAGTAAAAGCTCTTCACTTTGTATGGTATCTTGAAAAGTATCATAGGTTTGTGAAGACACTAGTTGGCCTTTTGCATTTAGGTGAGTAATAGTAATTCCCGGTGCTACGCCACCAACATGCGTACCATTTATCCAAACCCCTGTTTCTTCTTGTGAAGCGGCAACAACATCTATATTCGGTTTGACAATACCATTACCGTCAGAATCCAAGGTGTCATAGTGAACTTGGGTATGGAGCAAACCACGCTGATAGGTATAATCGGTTAACAAGGTCTCACTCTTGTCCTGAGCTTTAGCCCAATCAATCATTGCCTCAACAGTCGGCAAAGAGTCTTGAAACAGAGACGAGTTTGTATACTCTCGTGAACGTACGCGTTGGCCAAAACCGTCATACTCATGCTCAGTAACCAATCCCGCTTCAGTGACCTCAAAGCGCAGGTTTAGCCCCTCATAGATAGCGTAGCGATAACCATCGTATTCCATGGATGGCATAATGTCATCGATATCAGATCCAGGCCGGTTATCAATACGTGTTTTTACAAGGCGATTCAAGTCATCGTATTCATAATACTCATCTCCAACACCTCCGCGACCTTCCTTTTTTATACAATTGCCCATTGCATCGTAATCAAAGATAGCCCCTCTTCCGTCCTCTTCGTCCACTCCTGTTAAATTATTATCTTTATCGTAGCCATAGTGAGTAGAAAAAAAATCCTCAAAGTCTGAACCACCATTGATATGGTTTTTGTACACCACTTGGGGAGACTTAGTCTTAACTAAGCGGCCTTGTTCATCATGTTGGTAGTACCAGTTCTGCCCTGTGGCATCGGTTATTTTCAGTTGATGGTCATTGGCGCGCTTTTCGTTATAGTCCAATACGGTGACCGAGCCGTTATCGTCAATTTTACTTAGGCGAGTTGTCCCAGCCACCTCTTTGTACTCAAACGTTAACACGCTGCCATTGCTTTGACTTATCCGTTTAAGAAGATAACTGTCGGCGTTTTGATACGTGTAGGTAGTGGTATAAACCTGACCATCGGTAATGGATTTGTCTTGCGGTGATAAATCCACCGTCACCTTAGATAAACGCCCCTTCGCATCGTAACCATAATGCACT
>NZ_JAKRGI010000043.1:0-3454 GCF_022347625.1 Vibrio sp. Of14-4
TTTTTTGCTTGGTTCGAGCGGCCCTGTTTTTATCGCATTGTACAAATGCTGATAGCTTTTAGGGAAGACTAATGCCTCTTCCGTGTTGTCAGGAATGCCGTGAACATTAAGCAAGCGGAACAACTGCGCCATACAGGCTTCACCACTGACTTCTGGAGACGTACCATACATACGCGTGATGGTTGATAGATACTCTGTTTTGCCCGTTAGCGCGACAAAACTTAAGCACCATAATAAGAACTGGAAAGAGTCAGGTTCCCAAAACAAGTAGGATTTATGGGGAAAATCATTCTTGTGTCTTTCTAATGCTTTTAATGCAACCTCGGTGAGCTCCAATACGCTTTCCATCGATTGTCCACCAGAGTAACTCAATATAGCATGTTCAAAGCAATTGAGTGTTATACTCCAGCTTATCCTAGATCGATTTGTAAGACTTTTGGTTGGATCTTTCATCTTTTCAAAACGAGGGGTCTTATCTTTACAGAAATAATTATTGACTTCCTCATATACACTTAACTCAAGTAATGGGTCTCGTCTAGATTGGGTAAATTTCATTTCATTTGTATTCACATAGCCACCTTTTCGAGAGCTTTTGCATGCTCATCTAATTTTGTAATGTTAACCACTTTTCCTGAATCATCAACTATCATCAACCAACGCTCAAAACCCATGTCTAAGACATCTTCTGCTCCTTCAAGTCCTAGCTCATCAATTAAACGTGGCTCAATCCACCCATCACTCATCTGTTTCGCAGATTTATAGCCTTTGCTGCCTTTCGTTGTACTTAACATGGTATCTTTCGCGATACCATCACCATCAATGTATTTTCCAGCTTCTGTTCGGTATTTGGTTTCGGTGACAACATAAGGCGGTGGCGGATTGGAATTTTGGTAAATTCCGTCAATACCACGTCCACGAGGTTTGTCTGTCATTTTCCGAACTTGTCTATCTTCGGGCAACAAGTTGATAAAGCCGCGCTCTTTCATATGCTGATCGCTTATAATCTCACCATATATCCCTTTTTGTGAGGTTTTCATCGTGCGTATTATATGTGGGTCTATCTCAGCAACACTATCATCAAGTCTATGGATGGATTTCGTATCCGCCAACGCCTTGTGAGGCTGTTCCAGCGCCTTAATTTGTTTTTTTAACGCCAGTTCAAGATCTTCTAGTTTATAGATCGCTTCCTTGAGTGCGTTAGGCACCATGATATCTGCCTGCACGCGAACATATTGCATGCTTTTAAGCGCAGCTTCCATCCATTCAATGACGTCGTTGGGGGCGATAGCCTTTAGTTTTGTCATCAACCCTTTAAATGTCCCTATAACTTCATCGAATAGAGTCATTAGCATTGGGGCTGATAAGCTACTTTTTATGTTGCCGATGCTATCAACGACATCTTTTAACACGGATGAAACACTTAGATTACCCAACAGCTTTTGCACCTTGGGATCGAGTAAAAACGTATTAATGGGTTTTAAAGCCTTACCTAACGCTTTTGTCATATCCCCTGCCGATTTACGGGCGAAAAGGAATATGATTTTCACCACTCCTTTTACCGCAGAGCCGAGTGTCGGTATACATCCTATCAGTGTGAGAACAAGCGCAATCCAAGCCCAGCTATCTTCTGGGTCATCGTGTATTTTGTTACAGTTCGCAACCAAGTCTCGACAGTCTAACACTTGGTCAACAATGGGGATAAGTCCCAGCAAGGCATTGGCTGCAATTTGCCCCGCAGACATGTCTTCATTGAAGTCACCTTGCAATGCTTCCCAAATCCATTCAAGACTTGCTGAGGCGGCATCAGAAATTTGTTGAGCTTTTTCTTTAATGAAGTACTCAGCATTGCCTACTGCTTGTTCCAAGTTGTCGTAGAGCGCTTGGAAAATATCATTACCTAACATTGAGTCGCTTCCTTACAGCTTATCGATATTATTTAGAAGATTGGAAATCGGTTCTCTCGTAAGATCTTGATAGGTGTCTTCTGGTTCATAATAAATATCGACATAGCCGTCCGCAGGCTTGTCTAACCGCGCATATCCATCAGAGTCGAGAGTGCCAGTCACCTTTGAGCCATCTGAAAAGACAGCACGGTAGGGCACGTTGGGAATTGGGCTAAGTTCGCTATTTTGATAGAAAAACTCTAAGAACCGCTCCTCATTAGGTTTTTGCTTTCCAATAAAAGAAGGCTTAGCCGTATTTTGAGAGCCTGCTGCGCTAGGGTTGACTTTCACCTTAGCGCCTTTGACCGCGATATCAGCGATACCTGATACTGCTATATCTGTCCCGTATAAATGAATTCTTCCATCGTTTTTCAATAATAAGCCTGACGCCCCCACTTGCAGCCGAATCTCGTCGGAGCTTATCACCGCAGTTTGTCCATCGGATTTGACTGACGTGTTGCTTCCTACTCTGACAGTCAAGTGTTGGCCGATAGTTTGGTTATCATTTTCAGACACATCCACCGATCGAGACTGCCATATCTCTTGAGACTGCTCGCCACCGACCGACAATTCGTCATTTTTGCCTATGAGGGTCTTTTGGTTATATTGAATTTTCTTGTGTTGGTCGCTGGCGACTGTCTTAGTCATGTTCTCGTTGTACGACACAGAAACATCACTAATGACCTCTTCAGTGAAGGTTTGCTTAGTGACAGAAGTTTTATGACCGTGGATGTCTTCTTTGCGATCACCAAAGATCTCGTTTTCTTGGTTGCGGCCCACTTTCAGCTCTTCAGTGGGGTATGTAAACCGTTATATACCGCGCCTGTGACAAGCGGCCTATCAGGATCGCCTTCTAAAAACGTCACCACCACTTCATGACCGATACGTGGCAGATACACTGCGCCCCAATTCGGCGCGGCCATAGATTGGCTCACTCGCAGCCAGCATGAGCTGTGCTCATCACTTTGCCCGTAGCGATCCCAGTGAAACTGAACCTTAATTCGCCCAAACTCGTCGGTGTAGATTTCTTCTCCCGCAGGCCCAACCACCACCGCTGTTTGCGGCCCATCTACTACAGGGGCGGCCATTTTCGGCGCGCGATAGGTCACATCACGCGGCAGGCAGACAAACTGATTTTGGTAGGTTGTGGGGGCATCAGCCCCTTCTTCTCCGTGCACGCGAGGGTTGTCACCAGAATGCATCACAGAGAACATGAGGTAATCACGATTGACCGAGGAGCGCGGATGCTTGCTTATCTCAAAACTCACCCCAGATGCTAAGCGCATAATGTTGCTTGAGGCATGAACCTGATCACTATCAACCCTGTATTCTGACATCCATTCCTTGCTGCGCTGGCCGCCAAAATCTGGAGAAGTGTAACGTCCAGGATAATCAAAGCGTTTTAAATCTGTATTCACGCCATCTTGGGCGGCGGTGTTTTGCGGAATTTTCGGGGTGAGGTAATTGTAATCGCCATAGCTGACATCACTGGTGAGGGCGCGATGGATTTG
>NZ_JAKRGI010000044.1:0-2639 GCF_022347625.1 Vibrio sp. Of14-4
TAGCCCTTAAGCTTTACACGCGTTAGACGAACGGTCTGGAAAGTCCGACGATACAGGGTGATAGTCCCGTAGTTGACGACGCGTGTTCAGTGAAATCGAGTAGGGCGGGACACGTGATATCCTGTCTGAATATGGGGGGACCATCCTCCAAGGCTAAATACTACTGACTGACCGATAGTGAACCAGTACCGTGAGGGAAAGGCGAAAAGAACCCCTGTGAGGGGAGTGAAATAGAACCTGAAACCGTGTACGTACAAGCAGTAGGAGCACCTCAAAGTGTGACTGCGTACCTTTTGTATAATGGGTCAGCGACTTATATTCAGTAGCAAGGTTAACCATCTAGGGGAGCCGTAGAGAAATCGAGTCTTAACTGGGCGTCGAGTTGCTGGATATAGACCCGAAACCAGGTGATCTAGCCATGGGCAGGTTGAAGGTTGAGTAACATCAACTGGAGGACCGAACCGACTAATGTTGAAAAATTAGCGGATGACTTGTGGCTAGGGGTGAAAGGCCAATCAAACCTGGAGATAGCTGGTTCTCCCCGAAATCTATTTAGGTAGAGCCTCGGACGAATACTACTGGGGGTAGAGCACTGTTAAGGCTAGGGGGTCATCCCGACTTACCAACCCTTTGCAAACTCCGAATACCAGTAAGTACTATCCGGGAGACACACGGCGGGTGCTAACGTCCGTCGTGGAGAGGGAAACAACCCAGACCGCCAGCTAAGGTCCCAAATTACAGCTAAGTGGGAAACGATGTGGGAAGGCTTAGACAGCTAGGATGTTGGCTTAGAAGCAGCCATCATTTAAAGAAAGCGTAATAGCTCACTAGTCGAGTCGGCCTGCGCGGAAGATGTAACGGGGCTAAGCTGTAAACCGAAGCTGCGGCAATGCCATTTATGGTATTGGGTAGGGGAGCGTTCTGTAAGCCGTTGAAGGTGTGTTGTAAAGCATGCTGGAGGTATCAGAAGTGCGAATGCTGACATGAGTAACGATAAAGGGGGTGAAAAACCTCCTCGCCGGAAGACCAAGGGTTCCTGTCCAACGTTAATCGGGGCAGGGTAAGTCGACCCCTAAGGCGAGGCCGAAAGGCGTAGTCGATGGGAAACGGGTTAATATTCCCGTACTTCTTACAATTGCGATGGGGGGACGGAGAAGGCTAGGTGGGCCTGGCGACGGTTGTCCAGGTTCAAGTGCGTAGGCTTGAGAGTTAGGTAAATCCGGCTCTCTACAAGGCTGAGACACGATGTCGAGCTACTACGGTAGTGAAGTCATTGATGCCATGCTTCCAGGAAAAGCCTCTAAGCTTCAGATTGTAAGGAATCGTACCCCAAACCGACACAGGTGGTCGGGTAGAGAATACCAAGGCGCTTGAGAGAACTCGGGTGAAGGAACTAGGCAAAATGGTACCGTAACTTCGGGAGAAGGTACGCTCTTGTCGGTGAAGTCCCTCGCGGATGGAGCTAATGAGAGTCGCAGATACCAGGTGGCTGCAACTGTTTATTAAAAACACAGCACTGTGCAAAATCGTAAGATGACGTATACGGTGTGACGCCTGCCCGGTGCCGGAAGGTTAATTGATGGGGTTAGACGTAAGTCGACGCTCTTGATCGAAGCCCCGGTAAACGGCGGCCGTAACTATAACGGTCCTAAGGTAGCGAAATTCCTTGTCGGGTAAGTTCCGACCTGCACGAATGGCGTAATGATGGCCACGCTGTCTCCACCCGAGACTCAGTGAAATTGAAATCGCTGTGAAGATGCAGTGTACCCGCGGCTAGACGGAAAGACCCCGTGAACCTTTACTACAGCTTGGCACTGAACATTGAGCCTACATGTGTAGGATAGGTGGGAGGCTTTGAAGTGTGCACGCCAGTGTGCATGGAGCCATCCTTGAAATACCACCCTTGTATGTTTGATGTTCTAACTTAGACCCATTATCTGGGTTGAGGACAGTGCCTGGTGGGTAGTTTGACTGGGGCGGTCTCCTCCCAAAGAGTAACGGAGGAGCACGAAGGTGGGCTAATCACGGTTGGACATCGTGAGGTTAGTGCAATGGCATAAGCCCGCTTGACTGCGAGAATGACAATTCGAGCAGGTGCGAAAGCAGGTCATAGTGATCCGGTGGTTCTGTATGGAAGGGCCATCGCTCAACGGATAAAAGGTACTCCGGGGATAACAGGCTGATACCGCCCAAGAGTTCATATCGACGGCGGTGTTTGGCACCTCGATGTCGGCTCATCACATCCTGGGGCTGAAGTCGGTCCCAAGGGTATGGCTGTTCGCCATTTAAAGTGGTACGCGAGCTGGGTTTAGAACGTCGTGAGACAGTTCGGTCCCTATCTGCCGTGGGCGTTGGAAGATTGAAGGGGGCTGCTCCTAGTACGAGAGGACCGGAGTGGACGAACCTCTGGTGTTCGGGTTGTGTCGCCAGACGCATTGCCCGGTAGCTAAGTTCGGAATCGATAACCGCTGAAAGCATCTAAGCGGGAAGCGAGCCCTAAGATGAGTCTTCCCTGACCCCTTGAGGGTCCTAAAGGGTTGTTCGAGACTAGAACGTTGATAGGCAGGGTGTGTAAGCGTTGTGAGGCGTTGAGCTAACCTGTACTAATTGCCCGTGAGGCTTAACCATACAACACCCAA
>NZ_JAKRGI010000045.1:0-2082 GCF_022347625.1 Vibrio sp. Of14-4
ATGGCTGTCGACGCTGCTGCGTTGAGTCACGCTTAGGCGCTCGCCGCGGGCGTTATAGGTTTGGCTGACCTGACGCCAGTCACCGCCTTTGGCAACAAACGCACTAAGCGAGGCCAAGCTTAAGCTGGTGCCCGCTTCACGCGCGCCTTGGTACGCGTTGGCGTAGCGCATTTGCTCGATGCGCTCACCGTAGGCGTTGTAGCGATACTCGGTGACAAAGCCGAGCTCATCCACGTCAAAACGCAGTTGGCCTTTGGCATCGTAGACCTTATCGCGGCGCTCACCCTCGGCATTGATGTTGATGCTCGCCAGTCCCGCGTCATTGAACACCACCTGACTGCCGGCCAAACCGTGCGAGCGCACTTGATGGCCTTGCACATCAAAGTCAAAGCGCTGAGTCTGCTCAAGACGCGTGCCTTTCGCGGTGGTGGTGTGTATCACATTGCCCAAACTGTCGTAGCGGTGGGCAGTGGTTAAGCGGCCAATAAACTGAGTGACTGGCTTGTCTTTTTGCACATCGGCAAAGCTGACCACAGCCGAGCGTTCGGTCACCAATTGGCCCCTCGCATCGTACTCGTAATCGGTGTCGTGACTGGCCACCTCTACCGAGGCTTGGCGCCACGCCGTGTAACGGGCAATGTCCACTTGCCCCTGCGCGCGGTCAATGGCAGCCTTGGCTTGGTATTGGGCGCGATTGGCTTGATTGAGCGAGACATTCACCTCGGCGTGCAAGTCAATGGCGCTGCCAAGTCTTTCCCCGGCCTGATTAAGCGACTGCGCCGTGCGGCTCAGTGACTGATGAGCCTTAGCAAATTGCGTGCTGGCTTGATTGAGCGTGGTGCGCGCGGCCAAAAGCTCGGAGGCCACGCGGGCCTTATCGGTTTGGGCGGTGCTCAGGTGCGTGCTCGCTTGAGACAATAATTGCTCGGCGGCTTCACGCTCGGCCGTGGCGCTTGACAGGCTCGCCTTGGCGCGGTCCATGGCCTGATTAGCAGAGGTAAGCTGAGTATTGGCCTTCGCCACATTGGAGCGCGCCGAATTTAGCGCTTGCTGAGCTTGTTCAACCTGCGCTTGCAGCTCTCTCACTTCAGTTTTGGCTTGCCTCAGTGCTTGTGTGTCCGTCTCGACACGCTGCTGATATTGTTCCACCTGAGTATCGAGTTGTAGACGATTGACCTTAGCTTGCCTGTAGTCTTGAATGCCATTGGCAAGGTTTGATAACAGACGTATATCGCTTTCATGTTGTGTGATCTGAATATCAAGTCGACGTACTTTCTCACGATACATATCAACTTCGTACCACATCCCCAGACTACCGCCATGGCTATCAAGGTACGCCGCCTCCATTGATAGGTAGTCAGCCTTAGCATAGAATTTTGCCCTATCTGCACGTAACCCAGGCAGCTGATTACTCAGGTCTGTCTTTGCATCGTTTGCCCTGCGTTGTAGATCGGTTAGTTGCTCAGGCGTGGATGACTGCGCGCCTAAATACCTTGGGCCAAATAGCCTAAATCTCCTTCCTCCTACTACTCTTCTGCTAATCGGATGCCAACGCCGCTCTCGAGCTGTGGATAATAGTGAGGCCAAATTCTGCGCTTCTAGTTGCTGCGCGGTTTCACGCTCTTGTTGCGCAGCATTCAGTGCTGCTTGTGCCGCATTATGGTCCCGCTCTCGCTGTGACAGCGCCGTTTGTGCTACGGTTAAATCACGATTAAGGCCCATCAGAAATTCTGATTTTTCCTTCTCACTGACTTTGGCCGCATCCAGCTTTGCTTGCCATTGCTGGGCTTGCGCCTGCTGGGTGCGCAGCGCGGCGCTGGCGGTATTTTCAGCCGCTTGTTTGCCTGATAATGACTGCCAAGCGCTATCAAGACTGCGTTGACGAGCCTTGACCTCAGTGGTGTGCTCAGCCAGCGACACTTGCAACGCATCGTAAGCCTCACGCTGGGCATTAAGCGCGTCAAACTGCGCCTGCATGCCTGACGATAGGGTTTCTAATTCAGCGCGCAGCGCGGTCACCTTGGCTTGGTTGGCCGCCACGCTTTGCTCAGCTTGGCTTTGCTTATTGCTCGCCTCATCAAT
>NZ_JAKRGI010000046.1:0-1810 GCF_022347625.1 Vibrio sp. Of14-4
GCGGCCAATAAACTGAGTGACTGGCTTGTCTTTTTGCACATCGGCAAAGCTCACCACAGCCGAGCGCTCGGTCACCAACTGGCCCCTGGCATCGTACTCGTAATCGGTGTCGTGACTGGCCACTTCTACCGAGGCTTGGCGCCACGCCGTGTAACGAGCAATGTCCACTTGCCCCTGCGCGCGGTCAATGGCGGCCTTGGCTTGGTATTGGGCGCGATTGGCTTGATTGAGCGAGACATTCACCTCGGCGTGCAAGTCAATGGCGCTGCCAAGTCTTTCCCCTGCCTGATTAAGCGACTGCGCCGTGCCCCTTAGTGACTGATGGGCCTTAGCAAATTGCGTGCTGGCTTGATTGAGCGTGGTGCGCGCGGCCAAAAGCTCAGAGGCCACGCGGGCTTTATCGGCTTGGGCGGTGCTCAGGTGCGTGCTCGCTTGAGACAATAATTGCTCAGCGGCTTCACGCTCGGCCGTGGCGCTTGACAGGCTCGCCTTGGCGCGGTCCATGGCTTGATTGGCGGAGGTAAGCTGAGTATTGGCCTTCGCCACATTGGAGCGCGCCGAATTTAGCGCTTGCTGAGCTTGTGTTTTGGCTTGCTCTACTTGACGAACCTTGGTCTCTGATTCCGAAATCAATGCATGATGGCGCTCAAGTGCTTGCTCATAACTTTGCACCTGCGAAGCCAAGTCCTGCGCCTGTTGGTTTGCTGCATCAAGCTCTGTGATAACAGAGAGGACAGAGTTAAGGTGTCGTTGCATTGCTCGGCTATGAGTCCGAGTGTAGATCATTATGTGCGCTATGTTGCCATAAGTATTTAGCTCACCTATAGCCTTCTCAAGAGCCGACCAGTTATTTCCACGATAAAGGGCGATATTCCTTGAAATCCTTTGAGCTATTGGGTCTATCCGATCGTAGTATCGCGTATATACCTCATCCATTTTGCTTAAAAATGAGCCATAACTGCGTATCTGCGCGCATAGCTGTTGTATGTCATCTTGCCCAATCCTTTCTCCTCCACTAATACGTCGGACAAGTGAATGCAACCTTTGCTCAGGCGCTAACGTATTAGAAGCAAACACTCTCATCGCAGCCACATCATTATGGTTATATTGAGAATGAGCAATAAAGTATCGCTCCGGATGCTCAATCGATCCATATCCAGACCAAGAGAAAGAACTTGATTCACCCCAAGAGTATCGAGCCCTGGGATTTATTTTATGCGCGGCAAGCTCTCTGAATAACCATGCTGGAAAACTTCGTGGGTTCCTATCTTTCCCGAAATCAGAAAGTAAGGCTTTCATACGCTCATTCATTTTGACGCTATTTGGATTGCTCAACAGACCGATAAGGCGCTCACTGATGGCACTACGCAACGTTTGGGCACTCGCCAGTTCTGATTTGGCAGCCGCCAAGGCGGTTTTTGCAGCGTCTCTGTCTTGCTTGGCCTGCTCTAATGCCTGTCGATGAACGGTTAAGTCCGTACTGAGATTCGTGAGTTGCCCTGACTTATCGACCACGCTTGCCTTAGCCGCATCCAGCTTTTCTTGCCACTGCTGGGCTTGCGCCTGCTGGGTGCGCAGCGCGGCGCTAGCGGTATTTTCAGCCGCTTGTTTGCCTGATAATGACTGCCAAGCGCTATCAAGACTGCGTTGACGAGCCTTAACCTCAGTGGTGTGCTCAGCCAGCGACACTTGCAACGCATCGTAAGCCTCGCGCTGGGCATTAAGCGCGTCAAACTGCGCCTGCATGCCTGCCGATAGGGTTTCTAATTCAGCGCGCAGCGCGGTCACCTTGGCTTGGTTGGCCGCCACG
>NZ_JAKRGI010000047.1:0-1798 GCF_022347625.1 Vibrio sp. Of14-4
TGCCTTTCTTTTTATAGAGACTGAGAGGACAAACACTTAAGTTCTATTAAAAATTACTAAGAGAAAGGACTAAGAGTACAGCCCCCTTAGTTCTTCCTTCCTGGTGATGGTTTAAGTGGCATCGATGATTTTGACAATATGGTCGTCAATGCTCTCGTGACTTCTTCGATCTCTACGGTTGGTGAGAAATTAGCCAATAAGATCAGTGAAGCCAAGACGGGTGAGAATCCTATTTCAACCGCGTCTGGTTACATCGCTCACGCTGCGCTTGGCTGTGCTCTTGGTGCCGCACGTCAAATTGCAGCTGGGGGTGATAGTAACGAAAATGTACCATAAAGAAGGCGCGGCTTTTATACAGTTGGAGTCTGGTTTAAACCCTCGCTACGGTGAACTGCCTATGAGAAAATTTGCCGGACTGCCGTCTGACATCGCCAAAATAGTCGCGGAATATAAGGCTGCGGGTAATGATATTCGTGTATTAAATGAAAGGCTTAGTCTGGGAATGTCAGAAACTGATTTAATAGATGCAGCAGACATGAGAATCTTACATGTTAAAATTGCCCCTAGTGACCCTCGCTTTCACTTTTCTATGCCCAATGGGAATGAGATAGGCGCGTACCCCAAAGAGTGGGTGCCTGGTGGTTTTACCAAAGGTGGAGCAAAAGAAATTGCAATTGAGGGCGCAGAAAAAATTCAGCATAATGGCGATATCGACTCCCTTAAGGCGCATTTTACTGAATCGGAGTATTTGTAAATGAGTAATGAATCTTTTGAGTATGCATTGGTGAATAAAGAGGTTGACCAATATTTTAAAGGCTCAGGTAACTACTTATGTTTAAATAGGGATTACGGAGTGCACAACTATGGTCCTGCTCTGTTCTTGGTGTTACGTGATGTTCAGTGCGGTAAAATTGATGCTGATCTATTTGTGCACGAGTTTACATCGTTTGTAAAAAGGCTAAGAAATAACCCAGAAGATCAAGAGCATTTTTTTGGTAACATTGAAGCATACGTTCGAAGAATTTATCTGAGTAAATCAATCAATATAGATGTATTGTTCGATAGTGAAGTTTCGTGCTCAGCGATTCGACATTATTTGAATGTCAATAAAGATAGTGATGTAGCAAAGCGAGTGATGTCTTATATCCAACGGGATTTTCCGCAGGCAAAGATTTTGACTTATCTTGATTAAGAAGCGGCAGTCCATGAGATTAGGCGTCTTGAGCCAACCATTGACAGTGAATATATGCCGCTGTGGCTGGTAAAAGGGGAGTTCCCAAGCTTTTACGCTCTAGACCCAGAGTATAAGCAGTTATTCCCTCACCAAGTTGAAGATACTTAACAAGCAATAAACCCAAGGCCCCTTAGCTTAATTGCTAAGGGGCTTTTTTGTGCTTGAAAGCCACTTTTGGTCCGAACGCAAAACGGTTACAATCGGCTTATCCGGGCAGCAACCAAAAGAACCGTCAATTTGACCAAATTTGGCAAGACGAGCAGGGCAACATCCATATCCTTGAAGCCAAAGGCGGCTCTTCTTCATTGGGGGCGGCCAAATTGGGCAGCGAAGTGGTGCAGCAAGGCTCGCCAGCCTACACCTCTAAGGTGATTAGTGAGATGGAAGATTGGTTTGATAGAAACCAAGACAAGATTACTCGCCAGCAAAAACGAGACTACCAGTACACGCTGGATATGCTTGATGAGCAGCGTGATACATTGCAATACAAAGTGGTGAGACAACATATTAATGATGGTGGTGAGCCAACTGGCGTACAAGTAACGGGTTACGATGTAAAACCCA
>NZ_JAKRGI010000048.1:0-1747 GCF_022347625.1 Vibrio sp. Of14-4
GCGGCCAATAAACTGAGTGACTGGCTTGTCTTTTTGCACATCGGCAAAGCTCACCACAGCCGAGCGCTCGGTCACCAACTGGCCCCTGGCATCGTACTCATAATCGGTGTCGTGACTGGCCACCTCTACCGAGGCTTGGCGCCACGCCGTGTAACGGGCAATGTCCACTTGACCCTGCGCGCGGTCAATGGCGGACTTGGCTTGGTATTGGGCGCGATAGGCTTGATTGAGCGAGGCATTCACCTCGGCGTGCAAGTCAATGGCGCTGCCAAGTCTTTCCCCGGCCTGATTAAGCGACTGCGCCGTGCCCCTTAGTGACTGATGAGCCTTAGCAAATTGCGTGCTGGCTTGATTGAGTGTGGTGCGCGCGGCCAAAAGCTCAGAGGCCACGCGGGCTTTATCGGTTTGAGCGGTGCTCAGGTGCGTGCTCGCTTGAGACAATAATTGCTCGGCGGCTTCACGCTCGGCCTTGGCGCTTGACAGGCTCGCCTTGGCGCGGTCCATGGCTTGATTGGCGGAGGTAAGCTGAGTATTGGCCTTCGCCACATTGGAGCGCGCCGAATTTAGGGCTTGCTGGGCTTGTGTTTTGGCTTGCTCTGCACTTGTGACCTTTTGCTGCGCGCTTTCAATTAAGCTCGTCAGTGCCGCTTTTTCTGCCTTTGCGCTGCGCAGAGCAGATTCTGCCTTGATTCTTACTTGTATCCGATTTTGGTGGTCCTGCTTTAACGTATTTCTAGTGATTAATGCATTTTTCCATGTGGTTAACTCATTAATTGCGTGATTAGCAACCGCAGAAAAGTGCGCGTGAATTCTATTAGATTCCCTCCAGTTTGTACTGTACCTCGTAACCCAACGACCACTGCTGCTTCCTCTATTTCTCCTATCTCTTGCGCTATCTCCTTTACCTCTAAAACTTATCGAGCGTTTACGTCTATCACGCTTATCGCGCCGGTCTCTTCCATTGTCTCTCCTACCTCTAGGCCTTTCTTGCCTTACATCAAAAATAGTAAGTAATTTTCGGCTTGCAGCGTGACTCTGAACTTCTCTCATCAAGCTTATATAGCGATCCACAACAGGTGTATTAAGCACATGGGGGCGAGCAAAGGCTTGGAAATGGCTTACCGCATTGGCTGAGGAGAATCCGTATTTTGAGGTAAGATTCTGAGGAGGAATCTTCATCCTCAAAGCTTTTCCTGGCACAATATTACCGGCGCCACCCTGCATAAGGTTGAGCACCCCATAGGTATGGTTAAAGTTAACCCTATAACCTTTGTAACTAGCTGCTTGATTTGCCGCAGCGGCTTCCAGCGCTTTGGCCTGTTGCAGAGCTTGCTCGGCTTGCTCGACTTTTAACTTTGCCGCCTTTTCATCTTGTTTATGCTTAGCCAAGACTTCTTTACGGCTGGTCAGCAAACCATTAGCACTGACTAACCGCTCGGAAGCGTCTTTTTCACTGACTTTGGCCGCATCCAGCTTTGCTTGCCATTGCTGGGCTTGCGCCTGCTGGGTACGCAGCGCGGCGCTAGCGGTATTTTCAGCCGCTTGTTTGCCTGATAATGACTGCCAAGCGCTATCAAGATTGCGTTGACGAGCTTTAACCTCAGTGGTGTGCTCAGCCAGCGACACTTGCAACGCATCGTAAGCCTCACGCTGGGCATTAAGCGCGTCAAACTGCGCCTGCATGCCTGCCGATAGGGTTTCTAATTCAGCGCGCAGCGCGGTCACCTTGGCTTGGTTGGCCGCCACG
>NZ_JAKRGI010000049.1:0-1484 GCF_022347625.1 Vibrio sp. Of14-4
TTTTTTGCTTGGTTCGAGCGGCCCTGTTTTTATCGCATTGTACAAATGCTGATAGCTTTTAGGGAAGACTAATGCCTCTTCCGTGTTGTCAGGAATGCCCTGAACATTAAACAAGCGGAACAACTGCGCCATACAGGCTTCACCACTGACTTCTGGAGACGTACCATAAATGCGCGTGATGGTTGATAGATACTCTGTTTTTCCTGTTAAAACCACAAAACTTAAGCACCATAGCAAGAATTGAAAGGAGTCTTGTTCCCAGAAAAGAAAATTTTCATCATTGAAATCGGATTTATGTCTTTGTAATTCTCTCAGAGCAACGTCAGATAAAGTGTTCACCTCGTCAAGCTTATTACCTGCTGAATAGTTTAAAAGTGCTCTTTGGAACCGAGAACTAACCATAGACCAACTTATACGAACCCTGTGAGTTAACTCTTTATTGTTATCTTTTAAAAGATCATACCTATACGAATCGTCTTCACAAAAAAAATCGTTCAATTCTTCATATTCAGCATACTCTAATAACGGTTCTCTACGTATTTTTTCGAAATCTGCAACTTTCAACTTCATAGCTCTACAATACCTATAGCTTTTGCATTCTTATCCAATTGGCTTACGTTTACCACACTGCCCGACGAATCAACAATCATTAACCATCTTTGATAGCCCTCATCTTCAATATCTCTGCGAATTTTGGAAGGTACTTCATCGTCCAGTCTATCTAAAATCCATCTATCACTCATCTGTTTCGTAGATTTATAGCCTTTGCTGCCTTTCGTTGTACTTAACATGGTATCTTTCGCGATACCATCACCATCAATGTATTTTCCAGCTTCAGTTCGGTACTTAGTTTCGGTGACAACATAAGGCGGTGGTGGATTGGAATTTTGGTAAGTTCCATCAATACCACGTCCACGAGGTTTGTCGGTCATTTTCCGATTGGGTCGTTATTAAAAATGCCCAGCAAGTGCTGGGCATAAAATGTAAGGCTTAGCGTGTGTTATTAAGATGTTTGCGATACCCAGAAATAAGCGGTTTCATTATCATCTTGTATCGGCCCTGGCATTGTCTCCCCTTCTTTCAGAGAAATAACGTCGGAAGTCAGGTTAGATTGCCATAACCCCGTGACTGGGCAAGGTGTTTCGGGAAAAGCAATGTGAATGGGTGATAGCTTATCTTTCGATAGACTTTTATCAAAGCCCTGTTTGCGTGCCTCTTCTACCCAATCTTTAGGGTAATAAGGCAAATGGTTATAACTGCTATCATCCAAGTTAAACAATAAAGTTACCATGGCAGCTTCCAGTGACCAATAACCAAAAAACGTTGGGAAACGTCCTTTATGTCTATTATGCCAATAGCAATCTTTCATGCCTTTATACCAACCACGAAGATACGCTTTTATGCTTTCTTCACGCTCTTTTTTGCTTGGTTCGAGCGGCCCTGTTTTTATCGCATTGTACAAATGCTGATAGCTTTTAGGGAAG
>NZ_JAKRGI010000050.1:0-1319 GCF_022347625.1 Vibrio sp. Of14-4
CCTGTCAATTCCGTGCTAATGGAAAATGGTAAAGTCTATGTGGTGGTCGACAACGATTTGATTAGAAACCAAACTCTGCTCGATAACCTAGAGCAAGGCCATATTGGCTTTTGTACCACCCAAGTCACCAAGATGAATAGGGTGTTCTACGAAAGAACCACCTTTAATGCCGATATCAGCGATTGGGACACCTCTAATGTCACCTCTATGAATAGTGTGTTTTATAAAGCGAAAGCCTTTAATCAAAATATCGGTCATTGGGATACGTCCAATGTGACTAATATGGCGGGCATGTTTTGGGAGGCAGATGCTTTTAATCAAGATATAGGTCACTGGGATACATCTAATGTAACTGATATGGGGGCCATGTTTTCTGGCGCAAAGGCCTTTAATCAAGATATAGGTCATTGGGATACCTCTAATGTGACTGATATGAGTTTTATGTTAAATACAGATGCTTTTAATCAAGATATAGGTTATTGGGATACCTCTAATGTCACTGATATGAGGGGCATGTTTCATTTTGCAAAGGCTTTTAATCAAGATATCGGTTATTGGGATACGTCCAAAGTGACCACTATGGCGCATATGTTTTTATCGGCTGATGTTTTTAATCAAGATATCGGTCACTGGAACACCTCTAATGTGACTAGCATGCAGTCCATGTTTTGGGACGCTGATGCTTTTAATCAAGCTATCGGTCATTGGGATACGTCTAATGTGACTGATATGAGGAGCATGTTTTATTTGGCAAAGGCTTTTAATCAAGATATAGGCTTCTGGGATACGTCAAGTGTTACCAATATGAAAGAGATGTTTAAAGGCAATGCCATCTTTTCACAAGACTTAAGCAACTGGAATGTTAGCCAAGTGACTGAGCATACCGACTTTGCTAAAGACAGTATATTAACTGAGGAGCAGCTGCCGATATTTGCCCAGTAGCGGGTGATCCTTTTAGACTTATTAGTTAGCTTTGAGCCTCGCACAAGCGAGGCTTTATTCTATTTTACGCATGAAGCTATTTATTTTCTCATATTTAATATTTGTATTACGTAGTTTCAAATAAATGATGGCTTTAAGGTTTAAACTATCATTATAACTTGTTCTTAAGTGTGATTTTTCTCGATATATTTTTGTTTTATATATGATTACCTTGATTAATTATTACTTTTAAATCGGGTTTTAGTATTATTTTCCTCTCATTAAAATAAAAATATAGAAAATAATACATCATGAAATTAACGTCTGTTATTTTAGCCTGCATGGCTTTGGGTAGTGCGGCAAGCTTTGCCGTAGAAGATCATACCATTCGTTGTGAT